>NZ_JBMRBK010000062.1:0-61980 GCF_057351765.1 Trinickia sp.
AACGCTCGATCGGCCGCGGCGACCGTGTCCAGCCAGCGAAAACCAAGCAGCCAGGGCAACGCGACGACCAGCAGTACGAGCATCAGCAGCGGCGCGCCGATGCGTCCGGCGAGGCGGCCCGCACCGCTCATCACCCAGTGCCCGAGCGCATCGCCGGCAGGCGAGAAGAGCGCGGCTTCGAGCGCGCAACTCGCGGCGAGCACGCACACGAAGCCGAGCCATAGGCGAATCGTCCCGGGGCCGCGCAAGCCATCGCCGCCGGGCAGCGCCGCCTTGATCAGACGCCACAAAAAGGGAAGAAACCAGAAGGCAGAGACGCCGAACCAGCCCAGAACGACCGTATGCATGCGAGAGCGAGAACGAGACGAGGAAGCGCCAAACCCGGCGAGTTTAACCGTTAGCGGGCCGCAACGCTTCGGTTGGCGGCCCGATGCTTATCGGCCGGCTGCCTGGAACGTGAGTGTCGCCCCGTCGTCGGTGACGATTTGCAATTGAGGAGGGGAGTGCCATTGCACGCCGGTTTTGCCGACATGCGTCAAGGCATCGAGATAGTCGCGTTCGAGCGCGTCGCGTGAGCTGCCGCATGCCATGCGCGTCGTCACGAACGTACCGAACGAGAGCTGACCGTCTTTGAGCGTATACACCCCGTTGAACCGGTTGCAGCCGGCGAAGCCGTGCGCGCGGCGCTGACCCTTGGCCGTCGACAGGACGAGGGTGGGGCGTACATCGAGGCCGAGTGCGGCTACGTCGCGCTCGCGGCCGTCGGCCGTTTTCCAGGCGGCGAGCGTCCAGCTCGTGTCGTCGAGCAACTGAACCGCGGCGCGATTGAAGGGATCGCTTGGCGGCGCGGCCGAATCAGGGTGCGTCGGCATTGCGCAGCCCGCAAGCGCCGCAGCCATGAGCGCGAGCGACACCCGGAAAGCGTATCTTGCCGCCCGCTGCGGCGCGATGAACGAACTCGGCATGACTGGCGTCTTTCCTTCGGTGTGCTGGCGAAGGCGTAAGGGTAACGCACTCCGGCGAGCGTCAGGCGGATTGCGCGCATGCTAGCATCGCGTTTTCCCGCATTACCGCTCACCCGCTTCACGAAGAGGTTTCGCCATGCAGATCGGTCAACGACTCGGCACGCCGCTCACGCCCGGCGCCACGCGCGTCATGCTGCTCGGCGCCGGCGAGCTGGGCAAGGAAGTCATCATCGCCTTGCAGCGGCTCGGTGCCGAAACCATCGCCGTGGACCGCTATCCGAACGCGCCGGGCCATCAAGTCGCGCATCGCGCGCATGTCATCGACATGACGGATCCGGCTGCCATCGCCGAACTCGTGCGCGTCGAGCGGCCGCATCTGATCGTGCCCGAGATCGAGGCGATCGCCACCGATGCGCTTGCCGAAATCGAAGCAGCGGGCCTCGCCGAAGTCATCCCGACCGCGCGTGCCACACAGCTCACGATGAATCGCGAAGGCATTCGCCGGCTGGCGGCCGAGACGCTCGGGCTGCCGACGTCGCCTTATGCGTTCGCCGAATCGTTCGACGCCTTCAAGGCGGCGGTGGCCCGTATCGGCTATCCGTGCGTGGTCAAGCCCGTGATGTCGTCTTCGGGCAAGGGGCAGTCGGTCCTCGAGAGCGAGGCCGACCTCGAGCCCGCATGGCAATATGCGACGGCGGGCGCGCGCGTGAACGTGGGACGCGTCATCGTCGAAGGCTTCGTCACGTTCGACTACGAGATCACGCTGCTCACGGTGCGCGCCGTCGATCCGCGAACGGGCACCGTCGAAACATCGTTTTGCGAGCCGATCGGCCACCTGCAGGTGGCGGGAGACTATGTCGAATCGTGGCAGCCGCAGCCGATGTCGGCTGCGGCGCTCGCCCGCTCGCGGGAGATCGCGCAAAACATCACCGGCGCGCTGGGTGGCCGCGGCGTTTTCGGCGTCGAATTCTTCGTGCGCGGCGACGAAGTCTGGTTCTCCGAAGTCAGTCCGCGTCCGCATGACACCGGGCTCGTCACGCTGCGCTCGCAGCGCCTGTCGGAGTTCGAGTTGCACGCGCGCGCGATTCTCGGCCTGCCTGTCGATACCGCGCTCGTGGCGCCCGGCGCATCGGCGGTGATCTACGGCGGACTCGATGAAGCCGGCATTGCATTCGAAGGTGTGCGCGAAGCGCTCGCCGTTCCCGATTCCGACTTGCGCCTTTTCGGCAAACCCGAAAGCTTCAAGAAGCGGCGCATGGGCGTGGCGGTGGCAACGGGTGGCGACATCCGCGAGGCGCGCGAGCGTGCGAAGGCAGCGGCTTCGGCCGTGCGGCCCGTGTCGACGCGGTAGGGCGTTATCCAGGGCGCTGGATCGCCGCAATGTGCGCTTGCGGCTCGCGTCATCGCGCGGTGCTACAATACCGGCCTTTCCGGCGGCACATGTCTGCAGCCGGGTACGGCCACGCCCATTGGCGCGGCCCACTAGCCGGCGTCGATGCCGCCGAGCCGCCTCCGTGGCCCATGGGCCGCCTGCCGCGCGCGACCGACGCCTGCGCCACGCGGCGCACTTTTAGCGAACGCCACTATGTCAGATCCCGCTGCCCAGTCCACCGTCGCGACCTTTGATCAGTTCGGCCTTGCCGCCGACATCCTCAAAGCGGTCGTCGAGCAGGGCTACACCACGCCCACGCCGATTCAGGCGGAGGCGATTCCGGTCGTCCTCGCCGGCCGCGACGTGATGGGCGCCGCCCAGACCGGCACCGGCAAGACGGCGAGTTTCTCGCTGCCGATCATCCAGCGGCTGCTGCCGCAGGCGAGCACGAGTGCCTCGCCCGCGCGGCATCCGGTCCGCGCGTTGATCCTCACGCCGACGCGCGAGCTCGCCGATCAGGTTGCCGCCAACGTGCATGCGTACGCCAAGCACACGCCGATCAGAAGCGCGGTGGTGTTCGGCGGTGTCGACATGAACCCGCAGTCCGCCGAGTTGCGGCGCGGCGTCGAAATTCTGATCGCCACGCCCGGGCGGCTGCTCGATCACGTGCAACAAAAGACGGTCAATCTCGGCCAGGTGCAGATGCTCGTGCTCGACGAAGCGGATCGCATGCTCGACATGGGGTTTCTGCCCGATCTGCAGCGCATCCTGAATTTGTTGCCGAAGGAGCGCCAGACGCTGCTCTTTTCAGCCACGTTTTCGCCCGAGATCAAGAAGCTCGCAGCGACCTACCTGCGCAACCCGCAAACGATCGAAGTCGCTCGCAGCAACTCGACGGCGACCAATGTCACGCAGATCGTCTACGAAGTGGCCGAAGGCGACAAGCAAGGCGCCGTCGTGCAGTTGATTCGCGAGCGCGGACTCAAGCAGGTCATCGTGTTTTGCAACAGCAAGATCGGCGCGGGGCGGCTCGCCCGGCAGCTCGAGCGCGATGGTGTCGTGGCCTCCGCGATTCATGGCGATAAATCGCAAAACGAGCGGATGCAGGCGCTCGACGCATTCAAGCGCGGCGAGATCGAAGCGCTGGTCGCCACCGATGTGGCCGCGCGCGGTCTCGATATCGTGGAACTGCCGGCGGTCATCAATTTCGATCTGCCGTTCAACGCCGAGGACTACGTCCACCGCATCGGTCGTACGGGGCGAGCGGGCGCATCGGGCGATGCGCTATCGCTTTGCAGCCCTAACGAACGCAAGCAGCTCGCCGATATCGAGAAGCTCATCAAACGTCCGCTTGTCATTCAGCCGCTCGCGGTCGACGCGCCTCCCCGTCATCCGCGCGAGGAGCGCGCGCGGCGCGAGCGCGACGATCGCCCCGGCCGTCGCCGCGCCGCGCCGGCCCACGATCGGCCGGTGCACCGGCATTCGCACGCGCCGGTCGACGATTTCTTTTTCAAACCCTACGAGCCTTCGCCATCGGCACTCCAGCACGACGAAGCGCGCGCCGCCGAACCCGCAACACCGTCGAAGACGGCACCCAAGCAGCCGCTCGCCGCGCTGCTGGGCGGCTTCGGCATGCCCCGCCGCAACTCTTCCTCTTCCTGAGCTCGACGCGGCGGCCGTTATCGCCGCGGCACTTCGAAACGCCGAGCCCAGAGCGTGGTGGCTTCCTCGTGAAACGCCGCGAGTGTCGTCGCGTTCCAGTTACCGCTCGCGGGTACGAGATCGAGATGACGCGCCGCATCTTGCAGCGCGGGCAGCGGCCGACTGACATCGAGCGGGGCAGCGCCGGTTTGCTTGCTGAGCTTTTCGCCATTCGCGTCCGTGACGAGCGGTACGTGCAGGTAGGCGGGCTCGGGCAGGCCAAGACACCGCTGCAGATAGATCTGGCGCGCGGTCGAATCGAGCAGGTCGGCACCGCGCACGACATGCGTAATGCCCTGATCGGCATCGTCGACGATGACGGCGAGTTGGTAGGCCCATTGTCCATCGGCGCGCTTCACGACGAAGTCGCCGACTTCCGTGGCGAGATCCTGCTGTTGGGCGCCTTGCCAGCGGTCCTCGAACGAAACGATCGCCGCCGCCCCATCGGGCACCCGCACGCGCCACGCGCGCGCCGGCTTGCCGGCGAGCCCGCCGCGACAGGTGCCAGGGTAGGCCAGCGTCGCATGGCGCGCGCTGCGGCTTGCCAGCGAATCGGCAATTTCCTTGCGCGTGCAGCCGCACGGATAGACGAGTCCTGTCGCGCTGAGCTGCGCGAATGCGCGGGCGTAAAGGGGCGTGCGCGTGCTTTGCCAGACCGGCGGGTCGTCGGGCCGCATGCCGAAGCGTTCGAGCGTCGCGAGGATCTCCCGGTCGGCGCCCGGCACCGTGCGCGGGCCGTCGATATCCTCGATGCGAACGAGCCAGGCGCCGCCGTGTGCGCGTGCATCGAGCCAGCTCGCGAGTGCGCCCACGAGCGAGCCGAAGTGCAGGGGACCGGTCGGCGAAGGGGCGAACCGGCCGCGATAGGCGGCTCGCGACGCAGCGCAGCCGACGGCGGCCGCAGCGGTTTGCCCGGCCTGAGCGGTCATGATCGATCGGCTCAGGCAGCCCGCGCCGACTCGCGCCGCGGGTGGCAGGCCGGGCAGTACTTGCCGGCTTCGTAAAGCGGCGAACGCTGCGCTTCTTGCGTCACCACGGCACGGCAGCCGAAGCACTGGGTCGTCGGCGTCGGCTCGAGCCGCGGATCGACCGCGGTCCGATAGTCGAAGACGAAACATTCGCCGTGGTAATGGGCGCCGCCGACTTCCTCGAAGTATTTCAGAATGCCGCCTTCGAGCTGGTACACATGCCCGAGGCCGATCTCCTTCATGTGAATGGCAGCCTTCTCGCAGCGAATGCCACCCGTGCAGAACGAGACGACGGTCTTGTCGGCCAACGCGTCGCGATGCGCAGCCACGGCTTCCGGGAACTCGCTGAACTTCGCGATGCGGTAATCGATCGCATCGTCGAACGTACCGACGTCGACTTCGAACGCGTTGCGCGTATCGAGCATGACGACGGGCCGGCCCGCATCGTCGTGTCCGCTATCGAGCCAGCGCTTGAGCGTCGCCGCGTCGACCGCGGGGGCGCGGCCGAGCTCGGGCTGGATCGCCGGCTTTTTCATCGTGATGATTTCGCGCTTGAGCTTGACGAGCATGCGCCGGAATGGCTGCGCGGGCGACAGACTCTCCTTGAACGCCAGCGACGAGAATTTGCCCTCGAACAGGGCGTCGTGACGGATGTAGTCGATGAAGGCATCGGCGGCTTCGCGCGTGCCCGCGACGAACAAATTGATGCCTTCGGGCGAGAGCAGGATGGTGCCGCGCAGACCGAGTGCGGCACAGCGTTCGGCGACGAGCGGGCGCCAGGCCTGGATGGCGTTGAGTGTGACGAACCGGTAGGCGGCGAGATTGACGATGCTCATGATGGCGATGCGGACTCGGGCGAGCGCGCGCGCATGGCAGCGGGCGCGAGGGCGCACAAACTGGGAAAACGCGTATTATCCCGCAAACGGGCGACGGCCCGCGCGCGGACGTGCGCGCGAGCCGTTGCGCACGAAGCCCGAAGGCGGTCGATTCGGCGCATACCGGGGCCAACCGCGGCGAATCGGACGGGCAAAGCCGGGGCTGCTCGGATGTACAATACCGCCCATGCCAGATCCACGTTTCGTCCATCTCCGCGTTCATTCCGAATTCTCGATCGCCGACGGCATCGTGCGCCTCGACGACATCGTCGAAGCCGCCGCCGAGGACGGGCAGGGCGCGCTTGCGCTGACCGACCTCGCCAACGCTTTTGGGCTCGTCCGTTTCTACAAGGAAGCGCGCGGCAAGGGCATCAAGCCGATCGCCGGCTGCGACGTGTGGGTCACCAATAGCGCCGATCGCGACAAGCCGTCGCGCCTGCTGCTGCTCGTCAAGGATCGCCGCGGGTATCTGAACCTTTGCGAGCTGCTGACGCGGGCGTGGCTCACGAATCAATACCGCGGGCGCGCCGAAGTCGATCCCGCCTGGTTCGACACGCCGCTGGCCCTTGGGCTCATCGCGCTCTCGGGTGCTCAGCAGGGCGACATAGGCCTCGCACTTGCAGCGGGCAACAAGGAAGCCGCGCGACGCCACGCCATGCACTGGGCCGAGCGCTTTCCGAACGCGTTTTACATCGAACTGCAGCGCTGCGGCCAGCCGGGCGGCGAGACGTACGTGCACGAAGCGGTCGAGCTCGCATCGGCGCTGCAATTGCCCGTCGTCGCGACGCATCCCGTGCAGTTCATGACGGCGGACGATTTCACCGCGCACGAGGCGCGCGTCTGTATTTCGGAAGGCGATATGCTGGCGAATCCGCGCCGGCAAAAGCGTTTCACGACGGCTCAGCATTTTCTGACTCAGGACGAGATGGCGCGGCTTTATGCCGATATCCCGTCCGCCATCGCGAATACGGTCGAAATCGCGAAGCGCTGCAACCTCACGCTCGAGCTCGGCAAGCCGAAGCTGCCGCTTTTTCCGACCCCCGATGGCATGTCGCTCGACGAGTACCTCGTGCAGCTCTCGAAAGACGGGCTCGAGCGCCGGCTCGTCGAACTCTATCCCGACGAAGCGAAGCGCAACGAAGCGCGCGAAAGCTATTTCGAGCGGCTCGAGTTCGAGTGCGGCACGATCGTCAAGATGGGCTTTCCGGGCTACTTCCTGATCGTCGCGGACTTCATCAACTGGGCGAAGAACAACGGCGTGCCGGTGGGTCCCGGGCGCGGCTCGGGCGCGGGCTCGCTCGTCGCCTACGCGCTGGGCATCACCGACCTCGATCCGCTGCGCTACAACCTGCTGTTCGAGCGCTTCCTGAACCCTGAACGCGTGTCGATGCCGGACTTCGACATCGACTTTTGCCAGGAAGGACGCGATCGCGTCATTCAGTACGTGAAGGGCAAGTACGGCGCGGATGCGGTGTCGCAAATCGCGACGTTCGGCACGATGGCGGCCAAGGCCGCCGTGCGCGATATCGGCCGCGTGCTCGATCTCGGCTACACGTTCACGGACGGCGTGGCGAAGCTGATCCCGTTCAAGCCGGGCAAGCATGTCACGATCGCCGACGCGATGAAGGAAGAGCCGCTGCTGCAAGAGCGCTACGACAACGAGGACGAGGTCCGCCAACTGCTCGATCTCGCGCAGCGCGTCGAGGGCCTGACGCGCAACGTGGGCATGCACGCGGGCGGCGTCCTGATCGCGCCTGGCAAACTGACCGACTTCTGTCCGCTCTATACGCAGGGCGACGACGGCGGTGTCGTGAGCCAGTACGACAAGGACGATGTCGAGGCGGTCGGCCTCGTGAAGTTCGACTTTCTCGGGCTGACGACGCTGACGATCCTGGATTGGGCCGAGCGCTACATCCGCCGGCTCGACCCCGCGAAAGCGGACTGGTCGCTCGCGCAAGTGCCGCTCGACGATCAAGCGTCGTTCTCGATCCTCAAAAAAGCGAATACGGTCGCCGTGTTCCAGCTGGAAAGCCGCGGCATGCAAGGCATGCTGAAGGACGCGCAGCCCGATCGCTTCGAGGACATCATCGCGCTCGTGGCGCTGTACCGTCCGGGCCCGATGGATCTGATTCCGAGCTTTTGCGCCCGCAAGCACGGCCGCGAGACGGTGGAGTATCCCGATCCGCGCGTCGAGCCTGTTCTGAAAGAGACCTACGGCATCATGGTCTATCAGGAGCAGGTGATGCAGATGGCCCAGATCATCGGCGGCTATTCGCTCGGCGGCGCGGATTTGCTGCGCCGGGCGATGGGCAAGAAAAAGGCCGAGGAGATGGCCAAGCATCGCGAGCTCTTTCGCGAGGGCGCCGCGAAAAACGGGCTCAGCGGGGCAAAGGCCGACGAGATCTTCGACTTGATGGAGAAGTTCGCCGGCTACGGCTTCAACAAGTCGCACGCCGCTGCATACGCGCTGCTCGCCTACTACACCGCGTGGCTCAAGGCGCATCATCCGGCCGAATTCATGGCAGCCAACATGAGCTTGGCCATGGACGACACCGACAAGGTGAAGATCCTCTACGAGGATTGCAAGGCGAACGGCATGAGCGTGCTGCCGCCCGACATCAATTGCTCGGCCTACCGTTTCGAGCCGGTCGCCGAACCGGATGGCAAGCGCGCCCGCACGATTCGCTACGGTCTGGGCGCCGTCAAGGGCAGCGGCCAGAATGCGATCGAGGAAATTTTGCGCGCGCGGGAGGCGGGCCCGTTCGTCGACCTATTCGATTTCTGTGCCCGCATCGACCGGCGCGTCGTCAACCGGCGCACCGTGGAAGCGCTCATCCGTGCCGGCGCGTTCGACACGCTGCACGCGAATCGCGCTCAGCTGATTGCGTCGGTGCCGCTCGCGATGGAGGCGGCCGATCAGGCGAGCGCCAACGCGATGCAGGCGGGGCTGTTCGAAATGGACGATGGGCCTTCGCAAGGGCATGAGCTCGTCGACGAGCCGGCCTGGCCCGAAAAGCGCAAGCTGCAGGAAGAAAAGACGGCGCTCGGCTTTTACCTCTCGGGCCATCTTTTCGATGCCTACAAGGGCGAGGTGCGCCGGTTCGTACGTCAAAAGCTCGGCGAGCTCAAGGAAGGGCGCGACAAGCTCGTGGCGGGGATCATCGTTTCGCTGCGCACGCAGATGACTCAGCGCGGCAAGATGCTGATCGCGCTCATCGACGACGGCTCGGGGCAGTGCGAAGTGACGGTCTTCAACGAGCAATACGAGGCGAACAAGGCCGTGTTCAAGGAGGACGAGTTGCTCGTCGTGCAAGGGCAGGCGCGCAACGATGCCTTCACGGGCGGCATTCGTTTCACCGTGGATTCGGTCATGGATCTCGAGCGTGCGCGCAGTCGTTACGCGCAGGCGGTGAAGGTCAGCATGAACGGCAACGCGGATGCGGTGACCTTGCGGCGCGTGCTCGAGGCGCATTGCGCGCCGCCGGCCGAGGCGCAGCCGAGCGCGCCCGCGGCGGCGCCGTCGGCGGCCGGGCGGTTCGGGCCGCGCGGCGGTGGAGACGGCGCGCGTACACGTACGACGGCGCTGCCGAACGGACTTGCCGTGCAGATCGCTTACAGCAACGCGCACGCGCAAGGCGAAGTGAGGCTTGGCGACGCGTGGCGTGTGCGTCCCAGCGACGACCTGCTGAGCGCACTGCGCAGCGAATTTGCATCGAGCATTGTCGAAATCGTCTATTGATATGCCCCCTCCGACATCCGGCGCAGCGGGGCGATCGATCCATATCGGCATTTCCGCCAATGCGCTCAAACATGGAGGCGGGTTCGAGCGCTATGCGATGGATTTGGCTCGTGGCCTGGCAGCACGCGGCATCGAGCCCGATTTTTTCGCGCGCCGTTTCGATACGGGGTTGCCCGAATTCGCGCTCGTCGAGCCCCATAGGATCGGCGTTTCGTGGCTGCCGGGAAAACTGCGCGACCACTGGTTTTCCTGGAGGCTGCGCAGTGCCAAGCGTGCGGCGGGCGTGGACGTGCTGATTGGCTGCAATCGCGTGGATTCGTCCGACATCGCCGTTTGCGGAGGCACGCACCGCGGCTTTTTGCGCGCGATGGGCCGCGAGCCCACGCGCGCGGATCATTGGCAGATCTCGCTCGAAGCACGGCAATACGCCAACGCCGAAATCGTGGTTGCTCACTCCGAGCTGATGCGAGACGAGCTGCGTTCGCTTTATGGCTTGCCCGACGACAAGATCCGCCTCGTCTACCCGCCCGTCGATGCAGCCCGGTTTCACGCCGTCGACATGGACGCGCGTCGTACGCTACGTCGGCGCTTCGGCTTTGCCGACGATGAGGTCGTTCTGCTGTTCGCTTCGAGCTCCCACGCGCGTAAAGGCTTGCCGCTCATCGAGACGGTCGTGCGGCAAACGCGGCTGCCGGTCGTGGTCGCGGTGGCCGGACGGCCGCCCGAGCGCACGAGCGAGCGGATCCGCTACATTGGCTACCTCAAGGACCTGGAAGACGGTTACCGGGCCGCGGATTTCACCATTCTTGCTTCGAAGTACGAGCCGTTCGGCCTCGTCGCCATCGAATCGGCGATGTGCGGCACGCCCGCGATTGTCGCGGGGAACATCGGTTGCTGCGATGCCATTGCGCCGGAGCAGCGGTTCGTCTTCGCACCGGACGATGCCGCGGACTTGCATGCGGTGCTCGAGCGCGCGACCCGTGTCGCTCGCACGGGCCCGCAGCGTGCCTGGACGGCGGGTGGCCGAGCCGCCCTGGCCTACGACCCCGATGTGGCCGCCCATGTCGATGCGCTGCTCGGACTGGCATGGCAGATCGAGGCGCGGCGCCGCCAACCGGCGACGCGCACGGCGGCTGCTCACCGGCGATCGGCTTAGTGGCCTGCTTATAGGGCGCCTGCGCGCGCCGTTTCGCCGATCCAGTATACTTTTGCGGTTGCGCGCATGGCGGCACGATGCGCGAGCAGAGCAGAGCATGCGCTCATTTAGCGGGCCGGATCCGCTCCGTCAATCCCAAACCACCGGAAGGCGCCATGGATCGCGTTCTCATCGTGAAGGTCACATCGCTCGGCGACATCGTGCACGCGCAGCCGCTCGTGGACGATTTGCGCCGCAACTTTCCGGGGGTGAGCATCGACTGGGCCGCCGACGCCGCGTTCGCGGAGGTTTTGCGATGGAATCCGGGGATCGATCGTGTGCTGTGCGCGCCTTTGCGTCGTTTCAAGTCGCAGCGCGGTTTGACCGACTTCAAGCGCATTGCCGCATCGATCGCGGAATTGCGGCGCGTCCGGTACGACGCGGTCATCGACGTGCACGGCGTCTACAAGAGCGCCATCATTGCGTTTCTCGCCCGAGCTCGCGCACGGTACGGCTACCGGTCGGCGGACCTGGGCGAAAAAGGTGCGGCGTTCGCTTATTCAAGGCGATTCGCTCGGCCTGCCGAGCGCAACGCGTGGGAAGGCTTGCGCGAGAGCGTCGGGCAGGCTTTCGGCTATTCGATCGATACGCCGCCTCGGTTCGGCCTGAAGATACCGGCTCCCGCCGCGATTCCCGCTGCCGCCCGGCATGGGGCATTCGCGATCCTTTTCCACGCGACCTCGTGCGATGACAAGAAGTGGCCGCTTGAACACTGGCAGCGGCTCGGGACCCAATTACGGGCCCAGGGTCTTCGGGCTCTGCTCCCCTGGGGCTCGCAGGCCGAACATGCCGAAGCCCTCGCCATTGCGGAGGGCATCCCCGATGCGCTCGTGCTGCCGCGACTGTCGGTGCTCGAAATCGCGCAGCACATCGAACTCGCGTCGCTCATCGTCGGCACCGATACGGGCTTCGTGCACCTTGCCGCCGCGCTCCGTCAGCCTACGGTCATGATCTTTACGGCGACGTCGCGCCGCCATTTCGGTGTCAGCCTACCCGGTACCGCGGTATCGGTCGGAGATGAGGGCGACGTGCCTTCCGTCGGCGCAGTCGCCGACGCCGTCGCTTCCGTATGGCGGCCGGCCGCCACCGCACAAGCGCCGCGCACCGCCGCCTCGAGCATCGAGGTCTGATCGCGTGCAGCGTTACGCCGTCTGGCCGAGGCCGGACGGCGGCGGTTGCGCACCGTGCGGTTGGGCAATTCGCGCTCGGTCAGGCGGGATCCGGCCCATCGGCGTACGGTATACTGGCAAGCTTCCGAACGGGGCCGCCGGCGGCCATGCCGGGTCCCGAGCATCGAGCGTATCCCATAAAGGAGTGACGCCGCCGCGACAGTACGGACCGCTGGTTGCGGTGCGACGGTGTGTCTCGCCTCGAGGACTACACAACAAATGGCGGGGCGGGATTAGTTAGCCAATGAGTCGACTGTTAGGACGTATTCAGATCTTTGCGCGTGCATTGCCGCGGCTCGTGCTCAAGCCTTTTCGCCGCAAGTGCCTGCGGCCTCGCCGAATCTTGATTGCGCATCATCTCTTGCTCGGCGATACCCTTTTGCTCACGCCGTTGCTCGCGAAGCTGCGCGGTCTTTATCCGGACGCGCAAATCGTGCTCGCTTGTCCGAAAGCGATCGTGCCGCTCTACGCTGGCCGCCCGTTCGGCATCGATGCTCTGCCGTTCGATCCGCGCGATCCTCGTACCGTCCGTCACGTATTGCGCTCGGGCCCCTACGATCTCGGCATCGTCACCGGGGACAATCGTCATAGCTGGCTCGCCTACGGTGCGCGTTGCCGCTGGATCGTCGCGCATGCCGGCGACAGACCGGCGTGGAAGAACTGGCCCGTCGACGAACTGATCGCGTATCCGGAGCGACCGGCCGCGTGGGCCGATCTCGCGGCCGATCTCGTGCCAGGCGAGGCTCCGCCCCTTTACCGCCCCGAATTCTGGCCTGCGCCGGCGCCCGTGATATTCGACGATTCATTGCGGCCGCATACGCCCTATGTCGTGCTGCACCCCGGGGCCAGTACGGCGGTCAAGCGGTGGCCGATCGAGCGCTGGCGCGAACTCGCGTCGCGCGTCGAAGCGCTCGGCTATCGTGTCGTCTGGAGCGGAGGTGCGAGCGAAGCCGAACTCGTCCGACAAATTGATCCCGATTCGTCCCGGCTGAATTTCGCAGGGCGTCTCGGCCTGGCCGATCTCTGGCATTTATTTGCCGGGGCCAGGGCGCTCGTTTGCCCGGACACGGGAACGGCGCATCTCGCCCGCCTGATCGGCACGCCGGCCGTCACGCTTTTCGGTCCTGGCAACGCACAGATTCACGGAGCCGGACGTTATTGGAGCGCTGTGCCGTTCGTGCCGGTGACGATCGAGGACATGCCGTGCCGCAATCAGCCCGGTATCTTTCGCCGCGAGCTCGCCTGGGTGCGCCGCTGCGACCGCGATACGACGACTTGCCTCGATTGGCGCGGCGACCACGCGGGCTGCATGGGACGGCTCAGCGTCGACGCGGTGAACGAGGCATTGAAAGCCGCGCTGGAGGCGGCATGACGAACGTCCGCGCGGCGCTTGTCCGCTCGCTGTCGATTTCTTGTCCGCTCATTGCGTTCGCGGCGATGTTCGGCCATATGACGGGGGTCATCAATACGGGCCTCGCGCTGACCGGGCTGGGCGTGGTCGTCGCTGCCTGGTCGGCGCCTCGATCGTTGGCTCGGTGGCCGCTCGCCGTGCCGATCGGCTTATGGGCGGCATGGAGCCTTGCGGCTGTCGCGTGGTCCGCCTATCCGGCTTTGAGCCGGCACGCATGGTTCGATGAGGTTGTGTATCCGCTCGTCACGTTTTGGGGCTTTTGGTTGTTCGCGCAACGCGTGGGCCGGCCCGTCTGGGCAGCGTGGGCATGCTGGGCCGCCTGCCTGCTGCTGGCGGCGATCAGCGCTGTCTATCTCGGGCATTTACAGCCCCCCACGCCCGAGACTTTCCCGCTGCATTTCTACGCGCGCGTCGGCCATACGAGCACGCTCGCGATTTTTGCGATTCCGTTGTTCGCCGGGCTCATGATGGGCGAGCGCACCCGGCCCTTCGGACTGGTGGGCGTGGCATTGTGTGTGTTTATCGGTTTTGCCACGTTGAATCGGTTTTTTTGGCCGGCTGTTGCGGCGACGCTTTTCGTCGCGGCCTTTCCGCTTTATCGGCGACGTCTCAAATACGCGCTGGCCGTTTTGGTAGCCTTGTCCGCAATTGGCGGGATGCTGGCGATCTACGGTGGCGCGTTGCGCTTTGGCGAGCAGGCAGCGGCAGCAGCATCGAGTCCATCCGGTGCGACCGGGCAGCCGCACGAGGTGCCGCCCTCGCTCGTGGCGTTCGACGATGCGGTGCGCTCCGATACGCGGCCCAAGCTCTGGGCCTTTTACGGCCGCGAGGCGCTTCATCATGCCTGGCTCGGTGTAGGATTCGGCAAACCGTTGCCGGGCCTGGCGCTGCGTTCCGACATGCCTCCCGAGCTGCTCGCGCTCGAGCCCCAGGCTCCCACGCATGCCCACAATCTGTTCCTGAATACCTGGCTGCAGACCGGGGCGATCGGGGTCGTGCTGCAAAGCGTGCTGCTCGTGGCGCTGATGCTGCGCTACTGGCGGCTGCGGCGAGCCGACCCGTATATCGCGGCGGCTGGTATCGCGCTCGTCGTTGGCATGGTCACGAAGAATTTCACCGACGACTTCATGTGGAAGACGACGATGCTTGCTTTCTGGGCGTTCGCTGGTCTGTTGTTGGGCGCAGGCGAACGCGGACGCCATGAACCGAACTAGCGCCGGCGCATCCGGGGGGAGCGACGCGCTCGGCGATGCGGCCCGCCCCGTGCGTCCGGTACGCATTCTCTTCCATATCAACGATTTCGGGCGGGGAGGCACCGAGACGGCGCTCCTCGCATGGATCAATGCATTGGACAGGCGATGCTTCGTCCCGGCGGTGTCGGTGGCGTACCCGACTGACGACCTCGATTTCTGGCGCGGGCATTCGTTGCCCCCGGACGTGGAGGTGCATGTCCTCGCGCGGTCGCGCTGGAGCCATGTATTGCACCAGGCGCAGCGGCATCGCAAGCTCGGAAAATTCGAGAAGCTCGTGCATAAGCTGAGTACGCATGCCGCGATTCGCCCCCTGGTGGCGAGGCGTTTCCTGCAGATCGCGAGCCGGCATGACATCGTTTGCGATTTCGACCTTTCGTTGCGGCGCATTGCCGGACGCGCGGGTGTACCGTGGATCGGCGTCAGTCATTACAGCTTTGCCGCCCGACTCGGAAACAAGTCGGTGGGCCACCGGACCCGGCGTATCCGGCAATTCGAGCGTTATGCCGCCGTGGCGGTTCTCACGCCGGATATGTTGAGGGAAGCGCGTGGCCTTTTTCGCGGCACCGAGGCGCGTGCAGAGGAACTGCCGAACGTGATTCAGATCGACTCGATCCGTCGGCGCGCCGAGGAGCCCGTGCCCAAGCCGGACTCGCCGTTTATCGTATCGGTTGCGCGCCTCGACGAAGGGCAAAAGGATCATCGGACGCTGTTGTGTGCATACGCGAAAGCGCGTGAGCGCCTGCCCGGGATCGGCCAACTGCTGCTGATCGGCGAAGGCCCTGACCGTGCATCGCTCGAGGCATTGGCGAAGGAGCTCGGCATTCATGATGCGGTTCGCTTTCTCGGTTTTTGCAGTAACCCATTCCCTTACATTCGCGCAGCGGAGATGCTGGTGCTGAGCAGCCGGTATGAAGGCTTCGGCATGGTTCTCGGCGAGGCCATGGCGCTCGGCACCCCGGTCATCTCGGCCGATTGCCCGACGGGGCCGCGCGATTTGCTCGAAGGCGGCGAAGCCGGGCTGCTGGTGAAGCCCGGCGACGCGGACGGCATGTGCGAGGCGATGATCCGCTTGAGTGTCGATGGGCAGTTGCGCGATACCGTGAGGCGGCGCGCGCAAGACAAGGTCCGGACATTTTCTCCAACGAGCGCGAATGCGCGCATGCTCGTGCTCGCACAGCGATTCTGTCCGGGTATCTTCGATGCATCGGGCCGCAGTTCGGCCGCAATCGCCGATTGAACCGGCGTAATTTATTCTTCGCATCGTGAACGAGTCCGCTGCCCCTTCCAATCCTCCGCGCACGGTCGCCGTCGTGTGCACCCAGCGCATCGGCGACGTTTTGCTCGCCACTGCGTTGGTGCGATCGATCAAGCGGCAGTGGCCGGACGCCGAGATCGACATGATCGTCTATCGCGGTACCGAGGGTGTGCTCGAGCACAATCCCGACCTCAGAAATGCGGTCACGGTTGAGCGCCGCGCGTCGTGGCGCGAGCGGCTCGCGAGCGCGGCGCGTCTTTGGCGCCGCTACGATATCGCCTGCGCCACGCTCGCCTCGAGCCGTTGCCGTTTCTATGCCTGGGCAGCCGGGCGGTGGCGTGTCGGACTCTTCGATCCCGATCGTCCAAAACGCGCGACCCGGTTTTTGTTGCATCGTCTGGCGCCGGACGAGCATCGGCGCGTTCACACGGTGACGAGCTATCTCGCCCTCGCGCCGGTTCTGGGCGTTGCCCCGGTGGGCGAGGTGGTGGCTCCGGGGATCGGCGACGATCCCACGCGCCGGGCCGCATTCGACGCCCGGCTCGCGGCAGGCCGTGGCACGCCGCCGCGGCCGCTTGTCGTCGTCCACCCCTATCCGATGTTTGCCTACAAGCAGTGGCATGCGCAAGGATGGTTGCAACTGATCGACTGGCTGCGCGCCCAAGGCTTTGTCGTTGCGCTGAGCGGCGGGCCGGCGTCCGCCGAGCTCGAGTACGCGCGACGCATTGCCGAGTCGGCAAGCGAGCCGGTCATGAACTTCGTCGGTCAATTGAGCCTTGGCGAGACCGCCGAAATGATCCGGCGCGCCGTACTTTTCGTTGGGCCGGACACCGGTGTCACGCATATCGCCGCCGCGTGCGGTACACCGACGGTGGCGCTGTTCGGGCCGTCGAATCCTTGTCGCTGGGGACCATGGCCGCGCGACTGGCCTGCCGGCAACGAACCCTGGCCGCTGCGCGGGTCGGGCCGCCGCGGCAACGTGTTCCTGCTGCAAGGCGAGGGAGAGTGTGTGCCCTGCAAGGCGGAAGGGTGCGAGCGGCACCTCGCGAGCGAGAGCCGGTGTCTGACCGAACTCGACGCGAAGCGGGTGATCGATGCGGCGAAGGTCATGCTCGGTCTTCCAACGGCGTCAGCCGCCGGCGACACGCAGCCGCTCGTTCGCCTCCCGGTCGAACGCGGCTGAACTGCGCGTTGGGCTCGCGTGCCAGTGGGCATGCGGTTGCATGCTCAGCGCCGCTCGTTTTGCCGCGCCAGCCAGGCGAGTTTGACGAACCGGTAATAGACCGTCTGCGCGTTGAACACCGCGATCATGAAGCCCGCGCGCCCGTCGCTGAAGCCGCGGCGCAGCACATACGTGCGCACGAAAGCCCATAGTCCGCGCGCGAGCGCCACGCCCAGCCCTCCGCGCTCGCCGGCGGCGAAACGCTGACGCGCTCCCGCGCTCGAGTAGGCATCGAGCTTGCGCAGCACCGTCTCGAAGTCCTCGTACGAGTAATGCAGCAGCTTGCCTTCGAGGCGTTCGGCCGGCCCATCGAAGACGAGGCGCTCATGAACGAGATCGTCGGAAAAGCGCGCGGCGTCGCGTCTGAACAAGCGCGGTATCCAGTCCGGATACCAGCCGCTGTGGCGGATCCAGTCGCCGCAAAAGCTCGAGAGCCGATCCACCGCGTAGACGCTCGCGCGTGGCGCGCGAAGCGCTTCGTCGATCGAGCGGGCCAACTCGGGCGACACGATCTCGTCGGTATCGATCGACAGCACCCAGTCGGTGTCGAGCGCTGCGACAGCGCGGTTTTTCTGCGGCCCGAAGCCGGGCCAGTCCGTCTCGACGAGCACGCGCGCGCCGCGTGCGCGCGCGATGGCGACCGTGGCGTCTCGACTGCCGCCGTCGACGACGACGATGTCGTCGGCGAATGCCACCGCATCGAGGCATTGCGCGAGATGCGCCTCACTGTTGAGCGCGATGATGGCGACGCCGAGCGTCGGACGGGCAGGGGGCGGGTTCGTGGCGGACACGGCGGGCATGGGTCGCGTCGTGGAAAGTGAGCGGAGTATACAGGCCGGAGTGTGCCTCGGACGTCCCGCGTGCTTCGGGGCGTCGGTGGCCCGCGGCCGCGCGCCGGTGGCCGGGCAGCTATAATGCACCGGTTTTGAAGGCGGCACGCGCTCTCGCGCGCATACGGGCACGGCAACGAAGGAACGGGCGAAGGAATCAGTTGGAAACCGAAAATACCCTGCGCAAGGCGATAGGCGAGAGTGGAACGTCGCCCGCATCCGTGCTCAAACGGCTTTGGCCGTACATCAAACCGAACGTGTGGGTCGTGCTGCTGGCGGTCGTCACGATGGGCGTGAGTTCCGCGACCGACGCGGGCATCCCCGCGCTGCTCAAGCCGCTGCTCGACCACGGTTTCGGCGCGAAGGCGAGTGTGAGCGCGAAATGGCTCGTGCCCCTGGCCGTCATCGGGCTCGCGCTCGTGCGCGGCGTATCGCAATATGCGTCCGGGTATCTGCTCTCGTATGTGTCGAACCGCATCTTGCTGCAACTGCGGCTCACGATGTTCGAGCGGATGATCCATACGAGCGCATCGTTCTTTCAGCGGGAGACGGCAAGCACCGTCATCAACGCGATCGTATTCGAGGTCAATCAGATCCTGAGCGTGCTGACCGGCGTGATGGTGACGCTAGTGCGCGATACGCTGACGGTCGTCTTCCTGCTCGGCTACCTCTTTTATCTGAACTGGCGGCTCACGCTCATCGTGGCGGTGATCCTGCCCGGCATCGGCTGGATCGTCAGCAAGATCAACCGGCGTTTGCGCCGTCTCGGACGCGAGCAGCAAACGCTCACCAACGAGCTGTCCTATATCGTCGAAGAGACGGTGGGCGGCTATAAAGTCGTCAAGGTCCACAACGGCGAGCCGTACGAAATCGATCGTTTCACCGAAATGAGCAGGCGCCTGAGGGGCTATGCCATGCGGATGACCGTCTCGGGCGGTCTCGCGCAGCCGCTCACGCAGTTCCTGGCGTCGATCGCACTCGCCATCGTCATTACGATCGCGGTCCTGCAATCGGCGAACGACCAGACGACGGTGGGCGGCTTCGTCGCATTCGTCACTTCCATGCTGCTCGTCATTTCGCCGCTCAAGCATTTGATCGACGTCAATCAGCCGCTGCAGCGTGGGATGACCGCAGCCGAGCTGATCTTCGGCCTCATCGACGAGCCGGCCGAGCCCCACGGCGGTACCCGCGAGCTGCCGAGCTCGCGCGGCGAGATCGAGTTCCGCGACGTGTCGTTCTCCTACGGCACCACCGATCAGCCGATTCTTAAAAACGTCTCGATCAAAGTGGCGCCGGGCGAGATGGTGGCACTCGCCGGGCCGTCGGGCAGCGGCAAGACGACGCTCGTCAACCTGCTGCCGCGCTTTTTCGATCCCACGGACGGAACGATTCTCGTCGACGGTGTGCCGATTGCCGAATACGACATTCACGCCTTGCGCGCTCAGATGGCGATGGTGAGCCAGGACGTCGTGCTGTTCAACGACACCATCGCGGCCAACGTCGCGTACGGCCAGACGCCCGATCGCGAGCGCGTCGACGCGGCGCTGCGGGCGGCCAACCTGGCGGATGCCGTCGCAGCCATGCCGAACGGCATCGATACCGTCATCGGCGGCAATGGCATGCGGCTTTCGGGCGGACAGCGGCAGCGTCTCGCGATTGCGCGGGCGATCTACAAAGATGCGCCGATCCTGATTCTCGACGAAGCGACCTCGGCGCTCGATTCCGAGTCCGAGCGCCATGTGCAGGCTGCACTGGAGACGCTGATGGAAGGCCGTACGACGCTCGTGATCGCGCACCGGCTTTCGACGATCGAGCGGGCCGATCGCATTCTCGTCATGGAAGCGGGCCGCATCGCGGAAGAGGGCAGCCATGCGGATCTGCTGCGACGCGATGGCCTTTACGCGCATCTGCATCGCATCCAGTACCAGCAGCAGGCCGCCTGAGCGGGGTATTACCGCGTGCTCGAAACGCTCGTACCCTGCCGCCCACGCTCAGACACCACCGGTCACGAGCGGTAAGACGGTGAGGTCGGGATGGGTGCCGTCGACGATGCTGCGCCCGATGTGCACCGCCTCTTCCCACGCGGCGGCTTCGCTCTCGAAGGCTTCCTCGCCATCGGCATGAAACGGAACGACGTGACCGGGTAATTTCGGATCGGCGCCCGGATGGCAGACATAACCGATGTACGTATACGGTGACGAGGCCACGGATGACCGGCCGGCGGTCGACGCAGCTTCCGGTTCCTTCACTGGCGTGGCGACATGGATTTCGAAGCCTTCGTATTCGGTCATCCGCCACGCGAGGGTTTCATCAGACATGGCACCGTCTCCCTGCAAGGAGCGGTCAGGCGACAGCGCGGTTGCCGCGCCGGCCGCAAATGTTGCGTTGCCGCGCGGGTCTCAGTGCCGACGCCAGACCCTGTCCCATAGGCGATGACCGCTCGAGCGGCCGAGCCATCGTTCACGCCGGTGCTCGCGTTGATAGTGCGACGCGACGATGACGACGGCGGCAATCAGCAAGACGAGGCCGGTCACGATGCTTTCGATCGATTGGGCCATGAGGACCTCCCGATGACTCACCTGCGTCAGTCAATTCTAGGTGATTTGCGAAGGGGGGGCTGAGGGACTGGCCGCGTTACGTCTGTAACGGGATGACACAAGTCCTCTCGAACGCTATGCGCAACGACGCGCTCTAAGCTGTACGAAGGGGACATATCATGGTCAGATCAATCGTTGCCGTCTTGCTCGCCGCCGGGCTGGCCGGTTGCGTGGTCGATCCGGGCCCGGCCTACTACGGCTACGATCCGGGGTATGGCTACGCACCGGAGTATTACGCGCCGGGCTACTACGCACCCGGCTATTACGCTGGACCGTCGGTCGGCATCGTCGGGGTGTTCGGCGGCGGGGGCCACCATCATCACCACGGCGGGGGGCACGGGCGCCGTTGAGCCGCAAGCGGGCAATTGCGCCAGCGTTACATCAGCACGATGTCGTACTGTTCCTGGCTCAAGTTCGACTCGACCTGCAGCGACACAGGTTTGCCGATGAAATCGATCAGCATCGCGAGATGTTGCGATTCCTCATCGAGAAAAAGATCGATGACTTGCTGTGAGGCGATGACGCGGAACTCGCGCGGATTGAACTGGCGGGACTCGCGCAAAATTTCACGCAGCACGTCGTAGCAGACGGTGCGCGCTGTCTTGACTTGTCCCTTGCCCTGACAAACGGGGCACGGTTCGCACAACACGTGCGCGAGCGATTCGCGCGTGCGCTTGCGCGTCATCTCGACGAGCCCGAGCTGCGAAAAGCCGTTGACGGTCGAACGCGTGCGGTCGCGCGACAGCGCCTTCTTCAACTCGCCGAGCACGGCATCGCGGTGTTCGGCGTTTTCCATGTCGATGAAGTCGATGATGATGATGCCGCCGAGATTGCGCAGCCGCAGTTGCCGCGCGATCGTGTGCGCGGCTTCGAGATTGGTCTTGAAGATCGTGTCGTCGAAATTGCGCGCGCCGACATAGCCGCCGGTATTGACGTCGATGGTCGTCATCGCTTCGGTCTGATCGATCATCAGGTAGCCGCCGGACTTCAGATCGACGCGCCGCGACAGCGCCCGTTGAATTTCCGTTTCGACGTTATAAAGATCGAACAAAGGCCGCTCGCCGATATAGTGGTTGAGCTTCGCACTGACGGCCGGCGTGAATTCGGCCGCGAATTCCACGAGCATTTGATAAGTCTCGCGCGAATCGACTTGAATCCGCGTCGTCTCGTCGTTGACGAAATCGCGTAATACGCGCTGTGCGAGATTGAGGTCCTGATAGAGCAGACTCGTGGGCGGCAGGCGTTGGGCCTGAGCCACGATCGTGGCCCAGGTCTTGCGCAGATAGGCTACGTCGCCCGCCAGCTCTTCGCCCGTGGCATCTTCGGCGATCGTGCGCACGATATAGCCGCCTTTTTCGTCGGCGGGCAGGACCGCGGTCAAGCGCGCGCGAATGGCCTCGCGCTCCGCTTCGTCTTCGATCTTCTGCGAAATGCCGATATGCGGCTCCTGCGGCAGATAGACGAGCGTGCGGCCCGCGATGCTGACTTGCGTCGACAGGCGTGCCCCCTTCGTGCCGATCGGGTCCTTGATCACCTGAACCATCAGCGTCTGCCCCTCGAACACCGTCTTTTCTATCGGCTGCACCGGCCCCGCATGTTCGCCCGCGGCGCGCGGCTGCCAGATATCGGCGACATGCAGGAACGCCGCGCGTTCGAGACCGATATCGATGAACGCGGACTGCATCCCCGGCAACACCCGCACGACCTTACCGAGATAAACGTTCCCCACGCGCCCGCGCGATGCCGTGCGCTCGACGTGAAGTTCCTGCACGGCGCCTTGCTGGACCAGCGCGACGCGCGTTTCCTGCGGAGTGACATTGATCAGAATCTCTTCGTTCATCGGAAGCCTTCGGACGCCTTAGAAGTCGACACGAGCCGCGCGCAGCAACGCAGCTGTCTCAAAAAGGGGCAGACCCATGATACCCGAATAGGATCCGTCGATATGTTCGATGAACTCGGCTGCGCGGCCTTGAATGCCGTACGCGCCGGCCTTGCCGAGCGGCTCGCCTGTACGCGCGTATCGGCGTAGCGCATCGAGGGTGGCCGAGGCGAAACGCACGACCGAGCGCGAAAGCGCGGGGGACAGCAACTCACCCGTACCGTCGACGACCGCAATCGCAGTCAACACCTCGTGATCGCGTCCGGCGAGCCGCGTGAGCATCGTCACCGCATGCTCGACGTCGGTAGGCTTGCCGAGGATCGTGCCGTCGACGGCCACGGTGGTGTCGGCCACGAGGATGGGCGCGGCGCGATGGGCGCCGGCGACGCGGCGCGCGTGGGCCGCTTCGGCTTTCGCGACGGTCACGCGGCGCACATATTGTTCGGCCGACTCGCCTTCGCGTTCGGCTTCGAGCGCTTCGGCGTCTTCGTCGGGCCGGGGCAGCAAGAGCTCGAAGCGCACGCCGAGCTGACCGAGCAGTTCCTGTCGGCGCGGACTTTGCGAAGCGAGGTAGATGGAGGGGTACAGCGAAGAGCCGGACGTCGATGGAGGCATTTGTCGTTCTCGTGATGCGCCGGCCCGCTCCCGAGACGGCGCGTCAGACGCGGTGATAGGGATGATTCTGCGTGATGCTCCACGCGCGGTAAAGCTGTTCGGCCAATAGCACACGCACCATGCCGTGCGGCAACGTCAAACTGGACACGCGCAGCATGAGTTCGGCTCGCCCCTTCAGCTCCGGCGCGAGACCGTCGGCGCCCCCGATCACGAACGACACGTCGCGGCCTTCCTGCTGCCAACCCGGGAGGGCTGCGGCCAACTGCATCGTGGTCCAGTCCTGCCCGCGTTCGTCGAGGGCGACGATGCGCGCGCCTTTCGGCAGGGCCGCCTCGATCCGCTGACGCTCGGCCGCCATGACGCTTTGCGCCGTCCGACTGCCCGTGCGCGGTTCGGGCTTGATCTCGCGCAACTCGATACGCAACTCGGGCGGCATCCGCTTCGCATATTCGTCGAAGCCGCTGGCTATCCACCCCGGCATCTTGTGTCCGACGGCGAGTATCTGCAGTTTCATTCCGAAGCGCCGCGAAGGGGATTACGACGTCTTGCCGCGCCGCTTTGCCGCCGTCTTGCGAGCGGGCGCCGGCCGGCTGTCGGCCGGGCCGTCGTCGTCTTCATCCTCCTCGTCCTCGAGCGGTTCGCTCGCACGCGCGCCGCCGAACGGGTTCGGGCTCGAGAGCTTCACGCGCACAGGTTTGTCGCCCCAGATCTCTTCGAGGTTGTAGTACTGCCGCAGCGCGGGTTGAAGGATATGGACCACGGCGTCGCCGCAATCGACGAGCACCCATTCGCCGATGTCCTCGCCCTCCGTGCTGACGATTTCACCGCCGGCTTCCTTCACCTTGTCGCGAACGCTGGAGGCCAGCGCCTTCGTCTGCCGGTTCGAGGTGCCGCTCGCCACGATGACGCGATCGAAGAGCTCGGTCAGATGGGTTGTGTTGAAGACACGTATGTCTTGCGCTTTGACGTCTTCGAGGCCGTCGACGATCGCGCGTTGCAGTTTGCGAATATCCATGGTTACCGATGGTACAGGTGATGTTGGAGAATGTAGCGCCAGACGGGCTCCGGAACCGAGTCGGGCGCGCCGGGTTGGACGGCATCGTCGTTGCCCCGACCGGAGAGCCGCTCGCGCATTTGCGCGCGAATATCGGTTGCCGATACGTCCAGCGCGAGTGTCGCGTCGATCAACAGGTGACCGGCAGGCCGCGCGCGCAGCACCGCCGCATCTGCCTTGCGCGCGGCCAACTCGCCGGCCAGCGCGGGCGACGCGCTCGTCAGCTCGAATCCAGGCCGTGTAGCCGCCGCGATGTGCGCGAAGTCGAACAAGCGCCGCCATTCGCGCCAGGTATCGAGCCGCAATAATTGATCGGCGCCCATCAGAAGCGAAATCGAGACATCGGCGCCCTCGCGCAGGCGCCAGCGCTCGAGCGTTTCGACCGTGTAAGTGGGACCGGCCTGCTCTATTTCATCGGTGGCCACGCTCACGGCGGTACCGGGCAGCACGAGCGTTGCCGCAGCGGCGCGCGTCATGGCGAGGCGGTGGGCAGCGGCACTGACGTCGGCCTTCTGCCAGGGCTGCCCCGCCGGCAGCAGGACGAGCTCCGTCAGTTGCAGCAACTCGGCAAAGCGCCGGGCCAGTGCCAGATGGCCGTGATGGATGGGATCGAATGTGCCCCCGAGCAGTCCCACACGGCGTGGCAGTTCGCGCGCGCCATCGGTTGAGGCGTCGACTGAGAGATGGGCGACGGGCGAATTCAGGGTGCGGTCCCTTCGTTGGGTTCGTCGAGCCATGCGCGCGGCCGCAGGAAATCGGTATAAAGCTTCGCCTCGTGCGTGCCGGGCTCCGGCTGCCAGCCGTAACGCCAGTTCGCGACGGGAGGCATCGACAGCAGAATCGATTCGGCCCGCCCGCCGCTTTGCAAGCCGAAATGGGTGCCGCGGTCGAAGACGAGATTGAATTCGACGTAACGGCCGCGTCGGTAGTTCTGGAATGCGCGCTCGCGCTCGCCATAGGGCGTCGCCCGGCGCTTGCGCAGGATCGGCAAATAAGCGTTCGCAAAGGCGTCGCCCACGCTGCGCATCATCGCGAACGAGCGCTCGAAGCCGAGAGCGTCGAAGTCGTCGAAGAATATCCCGCCCACGCCGCGCGTTTCGTTTCGATGCTTGAGGAAGAAGTACTCGTCGCACCAGTGCTTGAAGCGGGGATAAAGATCGTCGCCGAACGGCGTGAGCGCGTCGCGGCAAACGCGGTGAAAGTGCTTCGCATCTTCCTCGTAGCCGTAATAGGGCGTGAGGTCCATGCCGCCGCCGAACCAGAACACCGGCGCCTCGCCGGCCTTGGTCGCCACGAGCAGGCGCACGTTCATGTGCGCGGTGGGGCAGTGCGGATTGCGTGGGTGCATGACGAGCGATACGCCCATCGCTTCGAAGCCGCGGCCGGCGAGTTGCGGCCGCGCCGCGCTCGCCGAGGGGGGCAGGGCATCGCCGGCCACATCGGAAAAGCCGATGCCCCCGCGCTCGATCAGTTCGCCCTCTTCGAGGATTTTCGTGACGCCTTCGCCGCGCAGCGATCCGCCAGCGGGGCGCTGCCAGGCGTCGGCCGCAAACGACGCGCCGTCGAGCGCGCCAATGGCGTCCGCCAGGCTCGTTTGCAAGCCCTGCAGGTAGCGGCGCACGGGCGCCGGATCGAAGTTCGCTGCGTCCATGCTCACGATTTCCGGTTCAGGGCGCGGTAGCCGATATCGCGGCGATACTGCATGCCGTCGAACGAAATGCGATTGACCACATCGTAGGCGGCCGATTGCGCGCCGCGCACGGAGTCCGCCAGGCCGACGACGCACAGTACGCGCCCGCCCGAGGTGACGAGCTTGCCGTCGGCGAGCGTCGTCCCGGCATGGAACGTTACCGCGTTTTCGGTTTCCGCGGGAATATCGCCGATCGTATCGCCCTTGCGCGGGGCATCCGGATACCCGTGCGCGGCGAGCACGACACCGAGCGCCGTACGCCGGTCCCACGTCAGCTCGACCGTGTCGAGCGTGCCGGCTACGGCCTGTTCGATCACTTTCGAAAAATCGCCCTTCAAACGCGCCATGATCGGTTGCGTTTCGGGGTCGCCCATGCGGCAGTTGAATTCGAGCGTCTTCGGGTTGCCTTCGGCATCGATCATGAGGCCCGCATAGAGGAAGCCCGTATAGCGGATGCCTTCCTTTTCCATCCCGCGCACGGTCGGCAGAATGATCTCGCGCATCACGCGCGCGTGCAGCTGCGGCGTGACGATCGGCGCAGGCGAATAGGCGCCCATGCCGCCGGTATTGGGGCCGGCATCGCCATCGGCCAGACGTTTGTGGTCCTGGCTCGACGCAAGCGGCAGGACATGCTTGCCGTCGACCATGACGATGAAGCTCGCTTCCTCGCCTTGCAAGCACTCCTCGATGACGACGCGCGCACCGGCATCGCCGAGCTTGTTGTCGGCGAGCATCATGTCGACGGCCGCATGCGCCTCGTCGAGCGTGGTGGCGACGACGACGCCCTTGCCCGCGGCGAGGCCGTCGGCCTTGATGACGATCGGCGCGCCTTGCTTGTCGAGATAGGCGTGGGCCGCTGCCGCGTCGGAGAACGTTTCGTATTCGGCCGTCGGAATGCCGTTGCGCTTCATGAACGCTTTGGCGAAGTCCTTCGAGCTCTCGAGCTGGGCGGCTTCCTTGGTCGGCCCGAAGACCTTGAGGCCACGGCGGCGAAAGAGGTTGACGATGCCCGCGGCAAGCGGCGCCTCGGGACCGACGACGGTCAGCGCGATCTGCTCTTTCTGCGCGAAGTCGGCGAGGGCATCGAGATCGGTGATCGGCACATTGCGCAGACGTTCGTCCTGAGCCGTGCCGCCATTGCCGGGCGCGACATAGACGAGCTGGACGCGCGGCGATTGCGCAAGCTTCCAGGCCAGCGCATGTTCGCGGCCGCCCGAACCGACGACGAGTAGTTTCATATCAATCCCCGAGAACCTAAAAGGGACGGCCGGCGCAGGGCGCCGGCCGCAATATCGGCATTCGATGTGCGCTGGCCCGAACGCACGGGCGCAACGTTGCGCCGCATGCTCCGAGCGCGCGCGTTATTCCTCGGCAATCGACGCGTTCGTGTACACCTCTTGCACGTCGTCGAGGTTCTCGAGCGCGTCGAGCAGTTTTTGCATCTTCACTGCGTCTTCGCCGGTGAATTCGACTTCCGTCTGAGGCTTCATCGTGACTTCCGCGAGTTCGGCCTTGAAACCTGCCGCTTCGAGCGCCGACTTGACCTTCGAGAAGTCATTCGGCGCGCACAGTACTTCGATGCTGCCGTCGTCGTTCGTGACGACGTCGTTCGCGCCGGCCTCGAGCGCGGCTTCCATCAGTTTGTCCTCGGGCGTGCCGGGCGCGAACAGAAACTGGCCGACATGATCGAAGAGAAACGCCACCGAACCGTCCGTGCCCATGTTGCCGCCGAACTTCGAGAACGCGTGCCGCACTTCGGCGACGGTACGCGTGCGATTGTCGGTCATCGTATCGACGATGATCGCGGCGCCGCCGATACCATAGCCCTCGTAGCGAATTTCCTCGTAGCTCGCGCCATCGACACCGCCCACGCCGCGCTGGATCGCGCGGTTGATGTTGTCCTTCGGCATATTGGCGTCGGTCGCCTTGTCGACGGCGAGGCGCAAACGCGGGTTCGAGTCGATATCGCCCCCGCCCATGCGGGCCGCCACTTGAATTTCCTTGATGAGACGCGTCCAGACCTTGCCGCGTTTGGCATCCGCGGCCGCCTTCTTATGCTTGATGTTGGCCCATTTGGAATGACCAGCCATACGTTTCTCCGTGGCGCGTGCCGACCGGGCACACGCATGATGCGTTTTGTCGATTGCGAATCGTGTGAACCGTGCGAGTCCTGCCGATGGTTCAGGTGTCGGGCGGCGTGCCGCGATTGCGCTTCGCTCGATGGTGCCGCGCGTTGTCCGCGATCCCGGGGCCGCGGCGGATAGGGCAGACCGTCCTCAGAGCAGACGTCGATTTTACCATGCCGCGTCGGCGCCGGCGGTCGCTGGCAAGGCCGCGAACGCGCCGGCCGCTTTTCAGTTCTTCGTGCCGAACAGGCGGTCGCCGGCGTCGCCGAGGCCCGGCACGATATAGGCGTGCTCGTTCAGGTGGGAATCGAGCGAGGCGACGAAGAGTTTGACATCCGGATGCGCGCGCTGGAACACCTCGACGCCTTCGGGCGCGGCGACGAGCGCGAGAAAGAGGATGTTCTCGCCGGCCACGTTGCGGCGCTTGAGCACGTCGATGGCATGCACGGCCGAATAGCCGGTGGCGACCATCGGATCGCAGAGGATGAAGATGCGGTCTTCGAGGTCGGGCAGGCGGACGAGATATTCCACGGGCCGATGCGCGTCGTCGCGATAAACGCCGATGTGCCCGACTCGCGCGGAGGGAATCAGCTCGAGCAGTCCGTCGGACATCCCGATGCCCGCGCGCAGCACCGGAACGATGGCGAGCTTCCTACCGGCAATCACGGGCGCATCGACTTCGACGAGCGGCGTGGCGACGCGTTTGGTCGTGATCGGCAGATTGCGCGTGATTTCATAGCCCATCAGCAGCGTGATTTCGCGCAGCAACTCGCGAAACGTGCGCGTCGACGTGTCTTTGTCGCGCATGTGCGTGAGCTTGTGCTGAATCAGCGGATGATCGAGGATGGACAGGTTGGGAAAACGCGGATCTTGTTTCATGGCGGGCGTGGGTGCGTGCCGAGGGCGTGCGGCGGCTCGATGACATTGCCCGCCAGTGTACCGAAAGATCCGCTTCGCGCGTCGCTGCGGGGATTCTTCTACAATCCCGTCAATTCGTCGCATCGACTCAACGAAACACTGGGACATCGCCATGGATCTGGGGCTCGCAGGCAAGACCGCACTCGTATGCGCGGCAAGCAAAGGGTTGGGGCGCGGGTGCGCCGAGGCGCTCGCCGCCGAGGGCGTCGAGTTGGTGATCGTCGCCCGCACGGCCGAGACGCTCGAGGCGAGCGCCGCCGAGATTCGTGCCAAGACGGGCGCGAGCGTGCGCACCGTAGCCTGCGACATCACGACGGCCGAGGGGCGCGCGGCGGCGCTCGCGGCCTGTCCACAGCCCGATATCCTCGTCAACAACGCGGGCGGGCCGCCGGCCGGCGATTTCCGTCAGTTCACGCACGACGACTGGATCCGCGCGCTCGAAGCCAACATGCTCACGCCGATCGCGTTGATCCAGGCGAGCATCGACGGCATGATCGCACGCGGGTTCGGCCGCATCGTCAACATCACGAGCTCGGCCGTCAAGGCGCCGATCGACGTGCTCGGCCTGTCCAACGGCGCGCGCTCGGGGCTCACCGGCTTCGTGGCCGGCGTGGCGCGCAAGGTGGCGGTGCACAACGTGACGATCAACAATCTGCTGCCGGGCCTCTTCGATACCGACCGCATTGCCACCACGTTCAAGGCGCAGGCCGACGCACGCGGCATCAGCATCGGCGAGGCGCGCCGCGAGCGCATGAAAACCATTCCCGCGGGCCGCTTCGGCGAGCCGGGCGAGTTCGGCAAGGCCTGCGCCTTTCTGTGCAGTGTGCATGCGGGCTACATCACGGGCCAGAACTGGCTCATCGACGGCGGCGCGTACCCCGGCACGTTCTGAGCGCTTGGGCGAACCGCTGACCGCTAATGGGTCTCGCGTTGTCGGTTTTCCGTTACATCCAGAGCATTTTTCGCAACAGTAGTCCGATTTGACGGCAAGGAGCCGCTTCATGAGTCCATGCGTCGCATTGATTGCGCACGATCACAAGAAAGACGACATCGTTGCCCTCGCCGGCGAATATGTCGACGTGCTGCGCCGTTGCCGCCTCGTTGCGACAGGCACGACGGGCGGGCGGATTGCCGACGCGCACGGGCTCACCGTCGAGCGCATGCTCTCGGGCCCTTACGGCGGCGATCTGCAAATCGGCGCGCGGCTCGCGGAAGGCGGCGTGGACGTGGTTGTCTTTCTACGCGACCCGCAAACCCCACAGCCGCACGAGCCCGATATCAATGCGCTCGTGCGCGCCTGCGACGTGCACAACGTTCCCTGCGCGACCAACATTGCAACGGCGCGCATGATTCTCGACGCGCTGACGCGGCATCTCGGCGACCGCGCGTAAGCGCGGCGCAAGCGGCGGCGGTTGCGCGCGCCGCGCGTCACACCGAGCAGCACTTACCCAAAGGAGAACATCATGGTCAAGGCAATTCGAATCGAGCGAACGGGCGGACCCGAGGTGATGCAGTGGGTCGACGTTGACGCAGGCGAGCCGGGCCCGGGCGAGGTCCGCGTCAAGCATCATGCGGTAGGGCTCAATTACATCGATGTCTACTTCCGCACGGGGCAATATCCGATGCCGCTGCCGGCAGGCCTCGGCATGGAGGCGGCGGGCGTGGTGAGCGCGACGGGGCCCGGCGTCACGCAGTTCAAGACGGGCGATCGCGTGGCGTACGTCGCGCGCCCGCCCGGCGCCTATGCCGAAGAGCGCGTCTTGCCGATCGCCACGCTGGTCAAACTGCCCGACGCCATTTCGTTCGACGATGCGGCTTCCGCCATGCTGCAGGGGCTGACAGCGCAATACCTGCTGCGCCGGACCTATCGCGTGCAAGCCGGCGACACGATCCTGATCCATGCCGCGGCGGGTGGCGTCGGACTCTTCGTCTGCCAATGGGCAAAGGCGCTCGGCGCGACGGTGATCGGCACGGTGGGTTCGGACGAGAAAGCCGAGTTGGCACGCGCACATGGCTGCGACCATCCAATCGTCTATACGCGCGAGAACTTTGCCGAGCGAGTGAAGGAACTGACGCGCGGCGCGGGCGTGCCTGTCGTCTACGACTCCATCGGCAAGGACACCTACAAGGCCTCGCTCGATTGCCTGGCTCCGCTCGGCTATTTCGTCAGTTTCGGCAGCGCGTCGGGGCCCCTGCCGGCGATCGAGGCGTCGGAGTTGTCCAATCGCGGTTCGCTCTTTTTCACGCGCCCGACACTGTTCAGCTACATGGGCAAGCGTGAATGGCTCGACACGATGGCGGCCGAGCTCTTCGACGTACTGGCTTCGGGCAAGGTCAAGACGAATGTGCGTCAGCGCTATGCGTTGGCGGACGTCGCCACCGCGCACCGCGACCTCGAAGCGCGCAAGACGACGGGCTCGACCCTCCTCATACCCTGAACGAGCCGAGCGCCGCGTGGGCCGCGTTATCCGGCCCCGCTGCCGCAGCCTTGCCGCCGCACCTGTCGATTTTAGCGAGAGCGGACGCGACATCGCCATGTCTATAATGAGACAAAGCCGGGCGAAGCGTGGGGACGGAATGCACGACGTTCGCTGGCGGCAAGTCTAAAGGGAGGAGCGATGCTCAATGCGCTTTCGCTCGGCGCGGGCCTGTCCTGGGCCAGCGGCCTGCGGCTCTATTTGACGGTGCTCCTCGTCGGTGTATTCGACCGGCTGAACATCGTGCATTTGCCCGATTCGCTCGCGGCACTGGCTTCGCCGTGGGTCATCGGCGCCGCGGCTTTTCTCGCTGCCGTCGAGTTCTTCGCCGACCGCATTCCCGCATTCGACTCGCTCTGGGACGCCGTTCATACGTTTATCCGCATTCCGGCCGGCGCACTGCTCGCCGCCGGCGCGCTGGGCCATGCCGATCCGGCCCTCATGACCGTTGCCGCGCTGGCCGGTGGCACGCTCGCCGGTTCCGCCCACCTCACCAAGGCCGGAGCGCGCGCGCTCATCAACTTGTCGCCTGAGCCGTTTTCGAACTGGATCGCTTCGTCGACGGAAGACGTGCTGGTCTGTATTGGTCTCGCGCTCGCGTTTTTCGCACCGGTTGTCCTGCTGGTATTGATGGGTGGCTTCCTCCTTTTTGCCGGCTGGGCGTTGCCGCGGCTGTGGCGCGGCGTGCAGGGCGGATTTCGCGGCATGGCATCGCACATGAGCTCGCGGCTCGGTTCGTTCGGGGGCAAGCGCGATTGAACGATGCGAGCGGTGCGAGCGCTGCCAGTCCCGACCCACGCGCTAGTCGTGGCGCTCGGTTCTTACTCCTGATCCGGCAGGCGCTGCGCATGACCGTGCGCGACTGGCGCGCGGGCGAGCTGACGATGCTCTCGCTCTCGCTCGTGCTCGCGGTGGCGGCATTTGCGAGCGTCGGTTTTCTCGCCGATCGTCTCCAGCAGGGTCTCGAGCGTGATGCCCGGCGCATGATTGCCGCCGATTTCGTCGTGCGCGCCGACCATCCCGTCGATGCCGCATTCGTCGATCGAGCGCACTCGCTCGGGCTGCGCACCGCCACTACGATCATTTTCCCGACCATGGTCGCGGGGGCGAACGGCGCGGCTGGGCAAGACGAGGGCGCTATCGCCAACGCGCGGCTCGCGGCGGTCAAGGCCGTCTCGCCCGGTTATCCGCTGCGCGGTGCGCTGCGCATCGCGTCGGGGCCGACGGCGCCCGATCGCACTGCGCAGGGCATTCCGGCACCGGGTACCGTTTGGGTGGACGCCGAGCTGCTCGGCGCGCTGCATTTGCACGTGGGCGATCGCGTGATGCTCGGATTGCGCACGTTCACGATCGGCGCGGTCATCACGCGCGAGCTCGATCGCGGCTTTGCATTCGTCAACTTTTCGCCGCGCCTCATGATGCGCGCCGATGCGCTGCCTTCGACGGGCCTGCTGGGTTACGGCAGCCGTGTGACTTATCGGCTGCTCGTGGCCGGCGACGACGCGGCGGTTGCCGAGTTCACGCGGTTCGCGCATGCCCGCGTGGATGGCGGAAAAATGCGAGGCGTGGCGCTCGAATCGCTGCAGGAAGGGCAGCCGCAGGTGCGCCTGACGCTCGATCGGGCTGGGCATTTTCTGCGCCTAGTCTCGCTGCTGACGGCATTGCTTGCGGCCGTCGCCATCGCCATGGCTGCGCATCGCTACACGCGGCGGCATCTCGACAGTTGCGCCGTCATGCGTTGTCTGGGCCTTGGGGCCGCGGCGCTGCGCACGCTGGTGGCCCTCGAATTTCTGATCGTCGGCCTGGCCGGGGGCATCGCGGGTGCGGCGCTCGGTTACGCAGGGCATTTCGTGTTGCTCGCGTCGCTTCGACAACTCATCGCCGTCGATTTGCCGCAACCGGGGCTCGCACCGGCGCTCGAAGGCATGGCTGCGGCGCTCGTTTTGCTGATCGGCTTCGCACTGCCGCCGCTCGTCCCACTCACGCGGGTGCCGCCCGTGCGCGTGCTGCGCCGTGAATGGGACGGTCAGGCCCGTACCGCATGGATGGCCTATGCCGCGGGCATCGCGCTCTTCGCCGGGCTGCTCGTGCTCGCGGCGGGCGAGCTCAAGCTGGGCGGCATCGTCGCCGGCGGCTTTGCCGCGACGCTGCTGATCTTTGCGGGCGTTGCGCGCGCGGCGCTGTCGGCCGCCTCGCGCACAGCGCGCAGCGAGCGTGCCGGGGCGCGGCTCCCGGCCGGTGTCGGTTGGCGCTATGCGCTCGCCTCGCTCGAACGGCGCGGTGCGGCCAGCGCGTTGCAGATCACCGCGCTTGCGCTCGGTCTCATGTGCCTGCTGCTGATTGCCATGACGCGCAACGATCTGGTGGCGGGCTGGCGCAAATCGACCCCACCCGATGCGCCGAACGAGTTCCTCATCGATATCCAGCCCGATCAACGTCAGGCTGTCGCGAGCTATCTGAGCGCACACGGCATAGCGGGAGCGACGCTCGAGCCGATGGTGCGTGCGCGGCTGACGACGATCAACGGCAAGCCGGTCGACCCGGGCGCGTATCGGAACGACGATGCGCGGCGCCTCGTGGACCGCGAGTTCAATCTGTCGTACCGCGCCAAGCCGCCCGATGACAACCGGATCGTGCAGGGCCGCTGGTTCGGTGCGGCTCAGCGCTCCGAGATTTCGATCGAGGAGGGCCTCGCGAAGCTGATCGGCGTGAAACTCGGCGACGTACTGCGCTTCGATATCGCCGGCCAATCCGTGGAGGCGCCGATCACGAGCGTGCGCAAGCTCGACTGGGGGTCGTTCAAGGTGAACTTCTTCGTGCTGATGCCGCCCGCCGCACTCGATGCATTTCCAGCGATCTATATCACGAGCTTTCACTTGGCTGCCGAGCGACGCGCGGTACTCGATGGTCTCATCGCCCGCTATCCGAATCTGACGGCCATCGATATCGGCCCGATCCTCGCACAGATCCAGCACATGCTCGAGCAGGTGATCGGCGCGGTGCAGTTTCTGTTTCTCTTCACGTTGGCGGCGGGTCTGCTCGTTCTCTACGCGGCGCTCGCCGGCACGCGCGACGAGCGCATGAGAGAATCGGCCCTGTTGCGCGCGCTGGGCGCTTCGCATGCGCAGGTGCGCGCGGTGCAGGCGGCGGAATTTGTCGTCGTCGGCGCCCTCGCCGGGGCGATGGCGGCGATCGGGGCGCAGGTGCTCGGCTCCGTGCTGGCCACTCGCGTCTTCGATTTCTATCTGGACTTCGATCCGTGGGTGTTGCCCGCCGGCATCGTTGCTGGCATCGCGTGCGCCGGTGTGGGCGGATGGCTCAGTCTGCGGCGCGTGTTGACGCGCCCCGCGGGGCAGACATTGCGCGACGCTTGAACGTTGACTCTTGCATCCCTCGCGCTGCAATTTCTCTTTGTTTTTCCGGCTTTACGTATGACCGACAATACCGACGACTCGCAGCCCGCCCAACCGACGGCATTCGAACTCGTGGGCGGCGAGACACGCGTGCGCGAACTCGTCGACCGTTTCTACGACCTGATGGATCTCGAACCCGAGTTCGCGGGCATTCGAGCATTGCATCCGCCGTCGCTCGACGGCTCGCGCGACAAGCTCTACTGGTTCCTCTGCGGCTGGCTTGGCGGTCCGGACCACTACATCGAACGGTTCGGCCATCCGCGCTTGCGTGCGCGTCATCTGCCATTTGCGATAGCGTCGTCAGAACGCGATCAATGGCTGCGCTGCATGGCTTGGGCCATGGAGGATGCCGGCTTGCCCGAAGCGTTACGCGAGCGGCTGCTGACTGCGTTTTTCGACACTGCGGATTGGATGCGCAACCGGCCCGGTTGAACGGCCGTCCTCGAGCGCGAACGTAATGCGATGCGGTGGCTACGCCAGGAAGTCCCGACCTGAGAGAACTCTGCCTGCCAAACCGGCCCGGTTGAGTAACCGGTACAGTGCTTGGCTATAGGCGATCGAACGCTGCCTGTCCGCGTGTGCCGCGGGGCCGCGATAATGCGATTTTGGAGCGCGGGCGCCCGCCTGTGCCACCGGAAAGAGACTTTCGAGGACCGACTATGACGACCCAAGCGTTATTCCGCGAGGACGCCTATCTGACCCGCTGCGAGGCGACGATCGTCGCGCTCGGCGACGACGGAATCCTGCTCGATCGGACCGTGTTTTATCCGCTCGGCGGCGGTCAGGCGGCCGATACGGGCGCGCTCGTACTCGCCGACGGCACGCGCATTGCGATTGCCGACACACGCAAGGCGAAGTTCGAGGGCGCCACGCCCGACGACGCGTTGCACGTGCCCGCGCCGGGGCAAGAGGCGTTGCTCGCGCGGTTGGGTGCGGGCGAACCGGTCGTGGCCGAGATCGATTGGGAGCGGCGCTACCGGCATATGAAGCTGCATACGGCGAGCCATCTGATGTGCGCGGTGCTGCCTTATCCTGTCGACGGCTGCAGCATTACGGTCGACTACGCGCGGCTCGATTTCGCGACGACGGAGCCGATCGAACGCGAACTCGTCGAGACGCGTCTCGCATCGTTTGTGAAGGGTGAGCACCCGGTGGCCACCGAATGGATTACGGACGACGAGATGGCCGCGCGGCCGGAGCTCGTACGCACGATGAGCGTGAAGCCGCCGATGGGGCTGGGCCGCGTGCGGCTTTTGAGGATTGAAGACGTGGACTTGCAGCCGTGCGGCGGCACGCATGTGCGCAACACGGCGGAGATCGGCGCGCTGCGCGTGGCGAAGCTCGAGAAAAAGAGCGCGCGCACGCGGCGCCTCGTATTGGAGTTTGTGTCATGACGGAACCCGGGATGAGGGAAGCAGGAACCGATTACGACGTGCTCGATCCCACAGCGCGAGCGGTGCTCGACTTCTGGTTCGGCGAGCCGCGATCGCCTCGTTTCGGCCAGGTATGGAATTGCTGGTTCTCGGGCGACGACACGTTCGATGCGCAACTACGCGAACGTTTCGGCGCAACGTTGGCATCGGCGCGACGGGGCGAATACGCTGGGTGGCAGCGTACGCCGCTTGGCACGCTCGCCCTCATCGTCGTGCTCGATCAGTTTTCCCGGAACATACACCGCGGCAGTGCCGAAGCTTTTGCGGCCGATGCACAGGCGGTCGAGGCCGCCCGCCGCATGGTGGCAACACGTGCTGATCGCACGCTGCCGACGCCGCACCACCGCGCGTTTGCCTACTTGCCCTTCGAGCACGACGAATCGCCCGAAAGCCAGGAGACGTCGGTGCGTCTGTTCGGCGAGCTGGCAGACGAGAGCAAAGATGCCGCTGGCTATCTTGGGTACGCTCGCCAGCACGCGGTCATCATCGAGCGCTTCGGACGTTTTCCGCACCGCAATGCGTTGCTCGGTCGTGAATCGAGCGATGAAGAACGCGCGTTTTTGCTCGAGCCCGGGTCGTCGTTTCGATAGCCGGCCAGCGTGGCGTGAGGGGTGCCGTGCCGAGCCCGTGCTAACGCGTTGCCAGCGCTTCGGGCTCTTTCAACCCATAACCGGCGGTGAGCCGCTCGTATTCGGCGATCAATTGGGCACCGAACAGCAGCAGCGTGCCCAGTGCTTCGAGACTGACGAGCACGACGATCGCGGTCGTCATCGATCCGTACACAACGCTCACCTGTGACAACGTCGCAAAATACCAGACCAGTACGCGACGCGTGATCTCCCACAGCGCCGCGGCTGCCACGGCGCCCATGACGGCATGGCGAAACGTGGTGCGTCCCGCCGGAATGATGATGTAGATCGCGGTCAGGACGAATATTTCACCGGCAACGCCACACAGGTAAAGGATGACTCGCGTCGTTCCCGTCAGCGAGACCGCGTGGCCGAGCAGTACCACCCTATCCGACGCGACTGCCTGCAGGCTGCTCGTGACAAACGTGATGAGCAGCACGCCGATGCCGAGCGAGAGACTGAAGCAATACGGGACGATCGCCGATATCAGGAAGTGGCGCCGCCGGATGACAACGCGATGCACGAAGATGATCGACAGTGCGTTTTCGAGCACGGTGAATGCAAGGGAGCTGAAGAAAATCATCGTTACGACGAGGAACCAGCCCACCACCGAGCGATGCGCGAGAAAATTGGCGAGTTCGCCGACGATCGCTTTCGACTGTCCGGGCACCAGCCATCTCAGCAGCCTTTCGAGCGTATCGAGCAGCAGTGCCTGGCCGATCACATGACTGAATGCGATGGCCACCAGAATCAGCAGCGGTACGATCGAAAGCAGTGAATAGTACGCAACCGCGCCTGCGAGAAGAAGGCCTTGATTCTTTCGAAATGCTTTGAGAACTTGGACCGTGAACTGAAAAGGATGACGGGCTACGAAGCGCAATGCCCGCCTTCGCGCCTCCTTTTCAATCCGTTGCGAATGCATTGGCGCGTTCATAGCGCACCGGCAGCCAGCTGATTTCCTTTGGCTTGCGCGTCGCTATTGCCGTCCGGCTGCGAGCGCGCGTGCAACGCCTCGATACAAGCGTCGGTTAGTTCAGTGAAAGAACCGATCGTCGTCTCCTTCGCGGGGCTGCCCGCGGCCGGTTGATCCGGCGCGCTTTGGCGCCGCGCGGCGTCGGGATCCCCGTCAAACGCAATGCCCATGATGAGGTGCGGCGAGCGCGCTCGAAGCCCCCGGACGAGGTTGCGCAGATAGGGAGGCGATTCGCGCCAATCAAGCGTCACGAGACAGATGACGGTGTCGTGACCGATCCGGGTCTCGTCGACGCGTCTGCGCAAGAACCGTTCGGCCGAAAGGGCAGTCGCCTCGATGCCGCGCCGACGCAGCAGTTGCACCAGGATCGTTGCGGCAACGCCGTCGAACTCACCGCGCCCCCTGACACAGAGCACGGTGGCCGGCTCATCAGGTGCTTCGTGCTGGCTGTCGTGAGACTGCCCACGGCGCATGCCGCCCCTCGTGCGCCCGGGCTTGCGCGGCGCGACGCTCAGGCCCGGCGAATCGGCCGATGCGAGCCCCCGGACGACGCCCAGTGCCGCGAGGCGCACGGCCGTGAGTTGGCCGGGCGTGATCACGCCACGCGCGACGTCGCCGCAGGCGAGCCTCAGGCATTCCAGCATGACCGTGTCGTACCAGGCCTCGGGAGAGGATTTTTCGAGCATCGTCGAGGCTTGAGCGAGTGCATCGGGTACGTCGTCGGCCAGCAAACGCTGATAGAGGTTTTCGCCCGGTGTCAGCACCGGATGATCGCCGAACAGCACGTCGAGGAAGGCGACGCGTTCAATGTGGCGCCCGAGCGTCACGAGACAGAGCGTAAGCGGTGTAGACAGCACGAGCCCCACCGGTCCCCATATCCAGCTCCAGAAAATGGCGGCGATGATCACGCCGAACGGCGACAAGCCCGTGCTGTTGCCGTATATCAGCGGCTCGACGAACTGGCTCGCGGTGAGCTCGATCACCGCGAACAGAATCGCAGTCCAGACCGTCATCCACCAGCCGGGCCCGATGGCCGCGGCGAGGATGACCGCGAGGAGCGCCGCCAGCCATGCGCCGATGTAAGGGACGAACCGCAGCAAGGCGGTCAGGACGCCGAATAACAATGCCCCCGGCACACCGATAATCGCGAGCCCGATGCAAATCAGTGCGCCGACGCTCGCATTCATCGCCACTTGAGTAAGAAAATAGCGGCTTAAGCGCCGAGCGGCCTCGTTCATCGCAGTCATGGTGCGATGCAGGTCGCGCACGCCGAAAAGGCGAATGAGCCTGTCGCGCAAATCTTCGCGTTGCAGCAGGATGAAAATCGCGATGACGGCTACGATGCCGGCCGTCTCGAGCGGACTCACCACCGGTGCGACGAAGCGCTGGACGAGTTTCAGCGACGAAGGCCGGGGTTCGATCACCTCGACGGACATCGGCGGGCGGCCCGAGCGGCTGGCCGAGCGGTCGTCGTTGCCCGGCGGTTCAGGAGGGGGCGCAATATGTCTGAGCGCGCCGCTCGCCCGTTTCAGAAGCGCATCCGCGCGGCCGAACGTCTCTTCGTGCAGCAATTTCGCCTTGCGCTCCACCGCGACCTCGTACTGCGGGAGGTCACCGGCCAACTGAGCGATTTGCGCGCCGATGAGGACGCTCGTCGCGGCCAGCACCAACAGCGCAACGAGCACCGCGGCGATGACCGACGGCGCATGGCCGAAACCGACACGCCGCAATGCCGTGGCGAACGGCGCCAGGACGAAGCTCAGCAACACCGCTAATGTGATCGGCATGAGCACGTCGCGCCCGACGTAGAGCGCGCCGATCACCACGACGCCGGCGATCAGCGAAGTCAGTGCTCTAACACCCGGCACCTCGGGCGGCGAGCCACGGTCGCTGCTGCGCCGCGGCGGCATGGGACCAGTCATGATCCATATGCCAAGCAAATGCGATGCCAGGCGGGCGGTCTTTCGTTGGCGCTGCGCCTCGATCGCGCGCGAGCGAGTCGCTGTTCGGCACGGGCATGGGCACGGCGCGCGGCCGGCGCAGTACCCGCGTAGTCGAGGAAGTTGTGCGGCGCCGGCTCGATTGCCCGGAGCTTGCCGCATCGTGTCGAGATCGGCGAGCTTCAGGATGACGGGTGCCTGCCGATGGGGAAGTCGTTGCGATCGTGACGCAGGCCGTTTACTTACACGGCTTCTCGCTCCGAAGCCCACTTGTCCCGACGAGGCGGGTGATAACGCTGCAGTTTCGAGATGAGCGCATCGGGTTGCGCATCGATCTGCAAAATATCGAGATACTCGCGCTGCATGAACCCTTCGTTCACCGTGTGCTCGAGCATGGCGACGAGCGGCCGATAGTATCCGTCGATATCGAGCAGGCCGATTCCTTTCGCGTGATAGCCGAGCTGGGCCCACGTGAAGACCTCGAACAGCTCTTCGAGCGTACCGGCCCCGCCGGGGAGCGCAACGAACGCGTCCGACAAGTCCGCCATCATCTTCTTGCGCTCATGCATGTCGGCGACGACATGCAGCTCGCTCAAGCCCGTATGCCCGACTTCCTTTTCGAGCAGCAGCTGCGGAATGACGCCCACCGCGCGCCCGCCGGCCTCGAGCACCGCGTCGGCAATCGTGCCCATGAGCCCGACGCGTCCACCGCCGAAGACGAGCGAGCAGCCCGCGTCCACGAGCGCCCGGCCGAACGCCTGCGCGGCTTCGACATAGACGGGCCGTGTCCCCATCGACGAGCCGCAATAAACGCAAATCGACTTCAAACTCATACTCCGGCGTCCTTGACGGCGGCTTTGGGCAGCGCATCGCGCGGCGGCAGGTAATCATGGAATTCGCGCATCGGCAGTTTGCCCGAGACGAGGTCGTCGAACAGCTGGCGCGAGCGGCCGCGCAGATAGGGCGCCATGATCGAAATCACGTGCACGCTCACCTGATAGAGCTCGACGCGAATCGCCTCTTGATCGTTGTACTTGCGCGGATGCATGACGAACTGATACGACAGCCAATAGGTGGCGATGACGCCCATGTTCGTCGCGATGACCTGGATTTCCTCGGGTGTGGCGACCATTTCGTCGTCGGCCACGAGCAACTCGCACAGCTCGCGCGCGAAGCGGACTTTGTGACTGATGATTTGCTTGAAATGCGTCTCGAGCGTGCGATTGCGCGCGAGCAGATCGTTGAGATCCCGATAGAGGAAACGGTACTGCCACATGAAATCGGCCATGTACTGCAGATACGACCAGGTTTCGTCGATGGTCGGACGATGATCGTCGGGCAGCCGCAGACGCTTTTCGATCGCCTGCTCGAACTGCGCGAAGATGCTGTTGATGATGTCGTCCTTGTTGCGGAAGTGATAGTAGAGATTGCCTGGGCTGATCTCCATCTCTTCCGCGATCGTGGTCGTCGTGACGTTCGGCTCGCCGATCTCGTTGAAGAGCTTCAGCGATAACTCGAGGATCCGTTCGCGGGTGCGGCGGGGAGTTTTGGCTTCCATGTCGTCCGGCCCAGTGGCGCCCGGCAATACGCGGCCCCACGCGGGACCCGTACATCGTCTTGCCCGGCTTTGGTTGTATGTCTCGAATGTAGTGGGCCGATTATAAACCGCTCGTTCTCTTCCTCGACCGCCCTCCGGGTTTTCATGGAGCACGGTCGTTCGTTTTTTTGAGACAAGAAGTTCAACGGTGAACGGTGCGCTCACCAGTGATTCGATGGGGCGGGCGGTCAGCCGTCGAGCAGCAGCCGCACCCAGTGGGCGACGAGCGGCCCGACGAGCAGAACCCAGGTCAGCCCGCAGACGAGCAGCGCGACGCTCACCGCGGCACTGCCGAGGTCCTTGGCACGCCGCGACAGCTCGTGACGTTCGAGCGAGATGCGATCGATGGCCGCTTCGACGCTCGAATTGAGCAGCTCGACGATGAGCACGAGCAGCACCGAGCCGATCAGCAAAACGTGGGAGACGGCATCCACCGGCACGGCGATACCGATCGGCACGAGCAGCACCGCGAGCGTGAGCTCCTGCCTGAACGCGCTTTCCTCGCGAATGGCGACGCGAAAGCCGTTCAGCGAGTTCTTGAGCGCATGCCACGCCCGCGTGAACCCCCGATTGCCCTTGTAGGGGTTGAACGGCAGAGGCGCAAGCGGATCGTCGGGCCCGAGCGGCTCGTGCGCGTCGGGCGGCTCGCGGCCGATCGGCGGTTCGTCGTGCTTCATGCGGCGGCGCTTTGCTCGTGCCACGGCGCATGCGAGAGCGGTTTCAGGTGCGCTGCGAATTGCTCGGAGGCGGCGCGCCAGGAAAAGCGCTCGGCCCACGCACGCGCGGCGGCGCGATCGATCTTCAACGCGTCGAGACACGCTTCGCGCAGGTCCTCGTTCATTGCGCCGGCGTCGCCGTCGCCGAGCACGTCGATCGGCCCCGTCACCGGATACGCGGCCACGGGCGTACCGCAGGCCAGCGATTCGAGCAGCACGAGCCCGAAGGTATCTGTACGGCTCGGGAACACGAAGACGTCGGCCGCGGCATAGACCTTCGCCAGTTCCGCCTGCGTCAGCACGCCGAGGTAATTGACCTCCGGGTAGCGCGACTTGAGTTCCGCGAGCGCAGGCCCTTCACCGGCCACCCATTTGGAGCCGGGCAGGTCGAGCTTCAAAAACGCCTCGACGTTTTTTTCGATGGCGACACGGCCGACATAAAGAAAGATCGGCCGGGCGGTATTGAGCACCTTGGATTCCATCGGATGGAAGATATCGAGATCGACGCCGCGCGTCCAGAGGACGACATTCGTAAAGCCGTAGCGCTCGAGGTCGGCCTTCACGACGGGCGTCGGCGCCATCACGGCGAGCGAGGGCCGGTGGAACCAGTGCAGAAAGCGGTAGGTGAATGCGGCGGGCAACGCGAAGCGGGCTTCCACGTATTCGGGAAAACGCGTGTGATAGGCCGTGGTGAACGGCAGCCCGTGCTTGATGGCATAGCGGCGCGCGGCGAGGCCGAGCGGCCCCTCGGTCGCGATATGCAGCGCGTCGGGCGCGAATTCATCGATACGCGCGTGCAGGCGCCGGCGAGGAAAGAGCGACAGCCGGATCTCAGGATAGGTCGGGCATGGAATGGTGCGGAATTCGAGCGGCGTGACGAGCTCGACGCGATGGCCAAGTTCGGTCAGCTCGCGCGTCGTGTTCTTCAATGTGCGAACGACGCCGTTGACCTGCGGCTCCCAAGCGTCGGTCACGATCATGATTTTCATGCGAAGAGTCTCCGGTCCGGATGGCGGACAGTGCGGGGAGGCGGACACGTCAGGCCGTTGCCTTGGCCTTGCGCGAATGAGCGTGCGGCGAGCGCATGACGGTCCAATAGACCACGCGCAGCTCGCCTTCGAAGGTTTCGACGAGCGCGGAAAGGCTTTCGACCCAGTCGCCGTCGTTGCAGTAGACGAGGCCGTCGACATCGCGGATCTCGGCCTTGTGGATGTGACCGCAGACGACTCCATCGCAGCCGCGTCGCCGTGCCTCGTCGACCATGACGTGTTCGAACGACGAGATGAAATTGACCGCGTTCTTGACCTGATGCTTCAGATACTGGGAGAGCGACCAGTACTGGAAGCCGAAGCGGCTGCGAATGCGGTTGAACCAGCGATTGAGCACGAGGATCGTCGTGTAGGCGCTGTCGCCCAGATAGGCGAGCCACTTCGCATGCTGGATGACACCGTCGAAGAGGTCGCCGTGTACGATCCACAGGCGTTTACCGGAAATCGTCGTATGAAACGCTTCGCCACGCACCTGGATGTCGCCGAAGGCGAGATCGCAAAACTGCCGCGCGCCTTCGTCGTGATTGCCCGGGATATAAACGACCTGTGTGCCCTTGCGCGCCTTGCGCAAGATCTTCTGGACGACATCGTTGTGCGCCTGCGGCCAGTACCAGCCTTTTTTCAGCTGCCAGCCGTCGATGATGTCGCCGACGAGGTAGAGATATTCGGAATCGTTGTGGCGCAGGAAGTCCAGCAGGTAGTTCGCTTGGCAGCCGCTCGAGCCGAGATGGATGTCCGATAGCCAGATCGTCCGGTAACGGTGCGGCTTGTCGACGTCGTCGTCGTGACCGCTCGCGTCCGTTTCGTGCGCTGCCTCGTGAGTGCCCGCCGAGACGCCGCCGGGTGCTGCAGGATGAAAGGGAACGGCAGCGGCAGTCGCGCCGAGCCGCCGAAGGAGGGAAGTCGCGGCCGTCGTGCGGTCCATGGCTTCTCGCGTCGAGTTGGACATTCGCCCATTGCGCCACGCGAGCGTGACTGCAACATGACAGTCACGGGAAGTTCTTATTACGGGGTCGGCGGGCCCGACGTTTCGGCCGCGCCCGGCCCTGGGGCGCTCGTCTTGTCGGGCGCGAGTTCGACGATACGTGTGCCCGCCATGCGGTCATGAGGGAACTGGCGGTCCGGATCGAGCCGTGCCGAGGCAGCCCAGAGCAGGAACCACGCGGCCGTCGCAGCGAGCGTCGCGGGCAGCGGCAAGCCGAATGCCGGATGCAGCGCAAGCGGGGGCACGAACCAGAGCCAGCCCAACCCATAGCGCGCCAGGGCTCGCACTGGACCGACCGTCTGGCCGGAAGGCCCGACGAGGCGCAGGCGCCACGTTTTCATCGGCAGGGTCTGACCGCCGTGCGTCCAGCACCAGACGAAATAGACGCCGACGACGAAGGCCAGCCAGACGGCGAGCAGGTGGCGGTGCGTGAGGCCGTTGCGTTGCTGCGTGAGCGTGCCGAACAGATAGCCGGCGAAGAATACGATGCCGAAAAGCAGCAACGTCTCGTAGACGAGCGATGCGAGGCGGCGGCGAATGCTGGGCGGCAACGACGGTGAATTCATGCGTGTGCGGCTCGGGCGGGGCCGGACATCAGGCGCCGCGGAAGATCGAGGGCGCCTCCGACGGCGAAAGCGGCGTGGGTGCGCCCGGTACGCCGCTCGCCGGTGCCGGCGGTGCCACGCTTGTGCCCGATGCGGCCGCGGCAGCACTGGCCGCCGCAGCGCCGCTCGTCGGCAACGAAGCATCCGCGAGCCGATTGATGCCGTGGATTTCGCTCTTGAGCCCCGATGGCGGGGCGCTCACGACGGTCGGCCGCCGCTTGCGCTCCAGCGCGGCAAGCCGTGCCTTCTGCTCGGGCGAGAGTTCTTGATAGGCTTTCCAGGCCTTCTGGCGCGCTTGCGGGGGCAGCGCTTTCGAGACCTGGTAGTTTTCGCGCGCGACACGGCGCTGCTCGGGCGTCATGCCAACCCACTGACCCATCCGTTCATGGAGTCTTTTTTGCGCTTCGGGCGACATCTTCGCGAAACGCGACGCGATCTTGATCCATTTGCGCTTTCGCTCGTCGCTGAACCTGTCCCATTCGGTGGCGAACGGCGCCAAAGCGGCGTGCTGTTCGTCGCTGAGGTGCGACCACGAGAGCGGGTTGTTGTCGCCGAGGGGAGCGAGCTCGATGGCGAGCGTCGGTGCGGGAGGCGCGCTAGGTGGCGCGCCCGCCGGCCGGGCAGCGGGTGTCTCGCCGAAAAAGCGGGGGTAGGTTGCTCCGAACACCACGGCGGACGCGATCGCACAGGCGAACACGACGGCCAGGCCGCGCTTGTAGCTCACGCCGGTCTCCTCCTGCACATGCCCGTCAGCGTGCTCGCGAGAGATAGGCGTTGAAGCCGTGGTCGAGGTACGCATTGAGCGGAAGCTCGTCGTTCAACATGGCTGCGTCGATATCGGCGAGCTCGGCGGCACGCTGCAGATTTTCCCAATAAGCGATGACGGCGACGCCGCCAACCAGTGCGAGGATCGGCAAAAGCCGCATGAAACGGCGCAGCGGCGGCACGCGTCGCTCCACAGGGCTCGTACGTTGCGGGCCGAACGCCGGACCGCCCGCGGGGGCGAGCACGAACGCGCGGGCGACGGCGGCCTCGGGCTTTTTGCGCCCGAGCGCGACACGCCGTGCGGCCGCGAGTTTGTTGACCGTCGTGGCGGGCAAGCTGGCCGCATTTTCGTCGAGCGCGCGACAGATTTTGTGCGCAAACTCGAATTCGTTGGTTTCGGGAGCGGAGCTCATAGCGTGATTCCTTTGGCCTTGAGCGCGGCCGCCAGTGTATGCGTCGCCCTCGAACAGTGCGTCTTCACACTGCCTTCGGAGCAACCCATGGCGGCGGCGGTCTCGGCGACATCCATATCTTCCCAGTAACGCATGAGAAACGCTTCCCGTTGACGCGCCGGTAATTTTTGGATTTCCGCGTCGATGAGTGTGAGCACCTGATCGCGCTCGAGCTTTTCCTGGCTGCTCTCCGAACCGCTCGTGTGTTCCTGCCCTTCGATCGTCTCGAGCGGGTCGAAATCGTCGTCGTCGGCATTGCCGAACGACGAAAAAAGGCTCACCCAGGTGTTCCGGACTTTCTGCCGCCGAAAATGGTCGTGCGTTACGTTTTGGAGAATACGCTGAAACAGGAGCGTCAGCTCGGCAAGCGGTCTGTCGCCATATTTTTCGGCGAGCTTGATCATCGCGTCCTGCACGATGTCGAGGGCGGCATCGTCGTCGCGCACGGCGTAGACGGTCTGCTTGAACGCGCGTCTTTCGATGCTCGTCAGGAAGTCGGCGAGTTCCTTTTCTGATGCCATCCCGGGGGGGCAGCGGCGCGAAGCGCGCGCACGCCGTGTAATCGATTGAAAAAAATATCGCGAAACCCGCGGATGCTAGCAAACTTTTCGGGGCCATGGGGCACTTATGGCCGTGCCGCCTGGCCCCAAACGCACCTCCTGGGCCGCCTGGGCACTGCATGCCCCGTGCCTGGGATGCGATTTTTTGCTTGACCGCGTGCTCGGCAGCCGCTAAGGTTGCCGGTTCGCAACATAAGTGACTTGTCTTTTTGGGGCGGGCCCATGAAGTCCGCCAGTCAAACTGGACGCGCCGCTTGAACCCGAGCCACAAGCCCGGCAGAGAGCACCCGATCAATTTTTTGCCGAAAATTCGAAAGGTGAATGATGAACATGCCCAGCGCGGAATTCTCCACGTCGGATACCACTCCTTCCCATGAAGCCTCGTCGATAGGCGCCACCGTGCTCATGCGCGCGCTGGCAGACGAAGGCGTCGAAGTGCTCTGGGGTTATCCCGGCGGCGCAGTGCTCTACATCTACGACGAACTGTACAAGCAGGACAAGGTTCAACACGTGCTCGTGCGTCACGAGCAGGCCGCGGTCCACGCGGCGGACGGCTATGCGCGTTCGACCGGCAAGGTCGGCGTATGCCTCGTCACCTCGGGCCCCGGCGTGACCAATGCCGTCACCGGCATCGCCACGGCCTACATGGATTCGATCCCGCTCGTCATCATCAGCGGCCAGGTGCCTACGGCCGCGATCGGCCAGGACGCGTTCCAGGAATGCGACACGGTCGGCATCACGCGTCCGTGCGTGAAGCACAACTTCCTCGTGAAAGACGTGCGCGAGCTCGCGGCCACGGTCAAGAAGGCGTTTTACATCGCGCGTACGGGGCGCCCCGGCCCTGTGTTGATCGATATCCCGAAAGACATCTCGAAAATGCCGTGCGAGTACGAGCCCGTGAAGAGCGTCTCGTTGCGCTCGTACAACCCGGTGACGAAGGGCCATTCGGGGCAGATTCGCAAGGCGGTCTCCCTGCTGCTGTCGGCCAAGCGCCCCTATATCTATACGGGCGGCGGCATCGTGCTGGCCGACGCGTCGCGCGAGCTCAACCAGTTCGTCGATCTGCTCGGCTACCCGGTCACGAACACGCTGATGGGGCTCGGCGCCTATCGCGCGAGCGACAGGAAGTTCCTCGGCATGCTCGGCATGCATGGGACGTACGAAGCCAACATGGCGATGCAGAACTGCGACGTGCTGATCGCAATCGGCGCGCGGTTCGACGATCGCGTGATCGGCGATCCGCAGCATTTCTCGTCGCGTCCACGCAAGATCATCCACGTCGACATCGACCCGTCGTCGATCAGCAAGCGGGTGAAAGTCGATATCCCGATCGTCGGAGACGTGAAAGAAGTGCTCAAGGAGCTCATCGAGCAGCTCCAGCATGCGGAGCACGGGCCCGATACGGAGGCCCTCGCGCAGTGGTGGAGAGAGATCGAGGCCTGGCGCGAGAAGAACTGCCTCAAGTACGACCGCGCGAGCACGATCATCAAGCCGCAGTACGTCGTCGAAAAGCTGTGGGAGTTGACGGACGGCAACGCATTCGTTTGCTCGGACGTCGGCCAGCACCAGATGTGGGCCGCGCAATTCTATCGCTTCGACAAGCCGCGCCGCTGGATCAACTCGGGCGGCCTCGGCACGATGGGCTTCGGTCTGCCGGCCGCGATGGGCGTCAAGATGGCGCACCCCGAGTCCGAGGTCGTCTGCATCACGGGCGAAGGGTCCATCCAGATGTGCATCCAGGAGCTGTCCACCTGTAAGCAGTACGACACGCCCATCAAGATCATTTCGCTCAACAACCGCTATCTGGGCATGGTCCGCCAGTGGCAGCAGATCGAATACAGCAAGCGCTATTCGCATTCCTATATGGATGCGCTGCCGGACTTCGTGAAACTGGCCGAAGCGTATGGCCATGTCGGCATTCGCGTCGAAAAAACGGCGGATGTCGAACCCGCATTGAAGGAGGCGCTGCGTCTCAAGGATCGCACCGTGTTTCTAGATTTCCAGACCGATCCGACAGAAAACGTCTGGCCGATGGTTCAAGCCGGCAAGGGCATCACCGAGATGCTGCTCGGCGCCGAGGACCTCTAACGACGGCCGGTGCCGCGCGCGGCCTGCGTTCGTCCGCCCGCCTTCACGAAAGGCGCGAAGCGGCGAGCGGGAGCGGCGGCATCGCTTCGCATCGACATCTGGATAAAACGGGAAACACGAAATGAGACACATCATCTCCGTCCTGCTGGAAAACGAACCGGGTGCGCTCTCGCGCATCGTCGGTCTTTTTTCGGCACGCGGCTACAACATTGAAACCTTGACGGTGGCGCCGACCGAGGATCGCTCGCTCTCGCGCCTGACCATCGTCTCCATTGGCTCGGACGACGTGATCGAACAGATCACGAAGCACTTGAACCGCCTGATCGAGGTGGTGAAGGTGGTCGACTTGACCGAAGGCGCCCACATCGAGCGCGAGCTGATGCTGATCAAGGTCCGCGCGGTCGGCAAGGAGCGCGAAGAAATGAAGCGGATGGCGGACATCTTCCGCGGCCGCATCATCGATGTGACCGAGAAGACCTATACGATCGAGCTGACAGGCGCGAGCGACAAGCTCGATGCCTTCATCGAGGCGCTCGACACGACGGTGATCCTCGAGACGGTCCGCACGGGCAGCTCGGGTATCGGCCGCGGCGAGCGGATACTGAAGGTCTGAGGCCGGTACGACCGGTGCCTTGCCTGCGAAACGCGAAGCCAGGGCACCGCCCAGCAGTTCATTGAATCGAATCGATTAAGCGAAGGAACGAACATGAAAGTTTTCTACGATAAAGACGCCGACCTCTCCCTCATCAAGGGTAAGGACATCACGATCATCGGCTACGGCTCGCAAGGCCATGCCCACGCGTTGAACCTCAAGGACAGCGGCGTGCGCGTGACGGTCGGCCTGCGCCGCGGCGGTGCATCGTGGAAGAAGGCCGAAGGCGCGGGCCTCGCGGTCAAGGAAGTGGCCGAAGCCGTGAAGGGCGCTGACGTCGTCATGATGCTGCTGCCCGACGAGCAGATCGCCGAGGTCTACAAGACCGAAGTGCATGCGAACATCAAGGAAGGCGCGGCGCTCGCCTTCGCGCACGGCTTCAACGTGCATTACGGCCAGGTGATTCCGCGCGCCGATCTCGACGTGATCATGATCGCGCCGAAGGCCCCGGGCCACACCGTGCGCGGCACGTACTCGCAAGGCGGCGGCGTGCCCCACCTGATCGCGGTGGCGCAGGACAAGTCGGGCGCGGCGCGCGACATCGCGCTCTCGTACGCGGCGGCCAACGGCGGCGGACGCGCGGGCATCATCGAAACGAACTTCCGCGAAGAAACCGAGACGGACCTCTTCGGCGAGCAGGCCGTGCTCTGCGGCGGCACCGTCGAGCTCATCAAGGCCGGTTTCGAAACGCTGGTCGAGGCCGGTTATGCGCCCGAAATGGCCTACTTCGAATGCCTGCATGAGCTGAAGCTCATCGTCGATCTGATCTACGAAGGCGGCATCGCCAACATGAACTACTCGATCTCGAACAACGCCGAATACGGCGAATACGTGACGGGGCCGCGCGTCGTCACCGAAGAGACGAAGAAGGTCATGAAGGACGTGCTCAAGGATATCCAGACGGGCGAGTACGCGAAGAGCTTCATCCTCGAAAACCGCGCTGGCGCACCGACGCTGCAGTCGCGCCGCCGTCTGATGGCCGAGCACCAGATCGAGCAGGTCGGCGAGAAGCTGCGCGCGATGATGCCCTGGATCGCGAAGAACAAGCTCGTCGACCAGTCGAAGAACTGATTTTCGCGCGTCAATGGCGGGCCTCGCTCGGCACAGCGCTGAAAAAGGTCCGCTCGCGAAAGGAATGTGCAATACCTGAGGCCGTCCCGCGCGTCGTGCGCCGGACGGCTTTTGCTATCCTATGGTTTTACAAAAAGACTGAACCGATCCATGAATTACCCTCATCCGATCATCGCGCGCGAAGGCTGGCCATTCATCGCGATTGCCGCTGTCCTCGCGCTCGTGATCCATGCGATCGCGGGGTTCGGCGTGGCGTGGCTCTTCTGGCTGCTGCTCGTCTTCGTCGTGCAATTCTTCCGCGATCCGCCGCGCCCGATTCCGAGCGAGCCGAACGCGGTGCTGTGCCCGGCCGATGGCCGCATCGTCGCAGTCGAGACTACGCTCGATCCCTACGCCGGTCGCGAAGCGCTCAAAATCAGCGTGTTCATGAACGTCTTCAATGTGCATTCGCAACGCTCGCCCGTTGACGGCGCCATCACGAAGGTCGAGTACTTTCCGGGTGCCTACCTGAATGCAGCCGTCGATAAAGCCTCGCTCGAAAACGAACGCAATGCGGTCGTCATCGAGACAGGCAGCGGCCATACGGTGACCGCGGTGCAGATCGCCGGCCTCATCGCGCGGCGCATTCTCTGCTACGTGCGTGCAGGCGAGCCGCTCGCGCGGGGGCAGCGCTATGGCTTCATCCGCTTCGGTTCGCGCGTCGATGTCTATCTGCCGCTCGGCAGCCGCGCCCGTGTCTCGATCGGCGAGAAGGTGTATGCCTCCTCGACGATCCTCGCCGAGCTTTGAGCCTGGCTCGAGGAGAGTTCGATGGCCGCATTCAAACCGCGTCGCCCACGCGCCGGAAAATCGGCGCTGCCGCGGCCGTTTCGCCGTCATAAGATGTTTCCCGGGGAAGTCCAGCGGGACGGCTCCATGGGGGATGCCGGATCGGGCGGTGCCCCGGCGCCGGCCGAAAGGCGTCGCGCGGCACGCCAGCAGTTCCTGCGCAAGCGCGGCATCTATCTGCTGCCGAACGCGTTTACGACGGCCGCGCTTTTCTGCGGGTTCTTCGCCGTGGTACAGGCGATGAACGTGCGCTTCGAAATTGCGGCGATCGCCATTTTCGTCGCAATGGTGCTCGACGGCATGGACGGGCGCGTCGCGCGCATGACGCATACCCAAAGCGCCTTCGGCGAGCAGTTCGACAGCCTGTCCGACATGGTCTCGTTCGGCGTCGCGCCGGCGCTCGTCATGTACGAGTGGATTTTGAAAGATCTCGGGCGATGGGGATGGCTTGCCGCCTTCGTCTACTGTTCGGGCGCCGCGCTGCGGCTCGCGCGCTTCAATACGAATATCGGCGTGGTCGACAAGCGTTTCTTCCAGGGCTTGCCGAGCCCGGCCGCTGCCGCGCTGATCGCGGGCTTCGTCTGGCTCGCGACCGATAACCGGGTGCCGCTCAAGCTCGTGTGGCTGCCGTGGGTGGCATTCGGCCTCACGGTTTATGCCGGGGTGACGATGGTGTCCAATGCACCGTTTTACAGCGGCAAGGCGCTGGACGTGCGGCATCGCGTGCCGTTCGCGGCCATCTTGCTGGTCGTCATGGCGTTCGTGCTCGTTTCGTCCGATCCGCCCCTCATGCTGTTCGGCCTTTTCGTGCTTTACGGCCTTTCCGGCTACGCGTTCTGGGCCTATCTGTCACTGCGCCGCCGTGCCAATCCTGCCCGCTCGGCTCCGCACGACTGATCCGCTGCGGCGCCGCTCGGGGTTTTCCGCGCGGCGCCGGGCGATTGCACGTTTTTGCGAATGCCGTTATATTCGGCGACATGCCGAAATTCGCATTTCCCCTCCTGTCGTTTCTAGCCGGTGCGCCGCTATGCGGTCTCGCGCCTGCGCTCGCGCACCTATCGCGCTGACCGTTTTCGCCCCCGTCTGCCTCGTTCGTTGTTCGGCGTCGCCAGCGGTGGCCACGCCGCAATTCCCCTTATCGAACGCACCTATCATCGTCCCTGGAGACCCGAGATGGCAGACAAGCTGATTATTTTCGACACGACGTTGCGCGATGGCGAGCAATCGCCGGGCGCGTCGATGACGAAAGACGAAAAAATTCGCATCGCGAGGCAGCTCGAGCGGATGAAGGTCGATGTGATCGAGGCCGGTTTCGCGGCGAGTTCCAATGGCGATTTCGACGCCATCAATGCGATCGCCTCGATCATCAAGGAAAGCACGGTCTGCTCGCTCGCGCGTGCGAACGACAAGGACATCCAGCGGGCCGCCGATGCATTGCGTCCGGCCGAGCGTTTCCGTATTCATACGTTTATCGCGACTTCTCCGCTGCACATGGAGAAGAAGCTGCGCATGACGCCCGAACAGGTCTACGAGCAGGCTCGGCTTGCCGTGCGCTTCGCGCGCAAATTCACGAACGATGTCGAGTTTTCGCCCGAAGACGGCAGCCGTTCCGATATGGACTTCCTGTGTCGCGTGCTCGAAGCGGTCATCGACGAGGGCGCGACCACGATCAATATCGCCGACACGGTCGGCTACGGCGTCCCCGAGCTCTACGGCAACCTCGTCAAGACGTTGCGCGAGCGCATTCCGAATTCGGACAAGGCCGTGTTCTCGGTGCATTGCCATAACGACCTCGGCATGGCCGTCGCGAACTCGCTCGCGGGCGTGAAGATCGGGGGCGCGCGTCAGGTCGAATGCACGATCAACGGCCTGGGCGAGCGTGCCGGCAATACGGCGCTGGAAGAAATCGTGATGGCCGTCAGGACGCGCAAAGACCACTTCGGTCTCGAACTCGGCATCGACGCGACGCAGATCGTGCCCGCATCGAAGCTCGTCTCGCAGATCACCGGCTTCGTCGTGCAACCGAACAAGGCGGTGGTGGGCGCCAATGCGTTCGCTCACGCATCCGGGATTCATCAGGACGGTGTGCTCAAGGCTCGCGATACGTACGAGATCATGCGCGCCGAGGATGTGGGCTGGTCGGCCAACAAGATCGTGCTGGGCAAGCTCTCGGGCCGCAACGCGTTCAAGCAGCGCCTGCAGGAACTGCACGTCACGCTCGACAGCGAAACCGAGGTCAACGCCGCATTTTCGCGTTTCAAGGAACTCGCGGACCGCAAGGCCGAGATCTTCGACGAAGACATCATCGCGATCGTTTCCGAGGAATCGGCCGAAGCGCAGGAGCGGGAGCACTACAAGTTCGTCTCGCTTTCGCAGCGCTCGGAGACCGGCGAGCGGCCGCATGCGCGCATCGTGATATCGGTGGGCGGCAAGGAAGTGGTCGGCGAGGCTGACGGCAACGGTCCCGTCGACGCGACGCTCAATGCCATCGAAGCACAGGCCGCGAGCGGCTCGGAACTGTTGCTGTACTCGGTGAACGCCATTACGACGGGTACGCAGGCCCAAGGCGAGGTGACGGTGCGGCTCTCGAAGAGCGGGCGCATCGTGAACGGTGTCGGTACCGATCCCGATATCGTCGCGGCCTCGGCAAAGGCCTATATCTCGGCGCTCAACAAGCTCTATTCGGGAGCCGACAAGGTCAACCCGCAACGCCCCGAGCTTTGACGACGACGCGCCGTGCAGCGGCGCGACTTCACGCAGCGATCGAAAGGCCTTCCCCGGAAGGCCTTTTTGCTGTTCAGCGTCCCGCGCGGCTCAGCCGTGCGCAGCCACAGTCGCGAGAATCAACAAAATGAAGGCCACCACCGCAATGACGGCGTGCACGATGACGATGGCCTTCGGCAGCGCCAGATGCTTCCAGTGGTAGCTCAGATTCATGAAGGCTCCGCCCGCGGCAGCCAGCACGAACAGGACAATGGCAGCGATCGCGAGGCCTGGCACGCCTACCGTCGCGGCGCCGTAGATGAGCAGAGTGAGGGCGGCGGCTGCCAGTGTGCCGTGCAGCATCGCCAGGGAAGTCGGAGGGTAGTCCTTGCCGGCGAAACGCATGCCGGCCATGACCACCCCGCCTACGGCCGCAATGGCAAAAAGCACCGTTGCAGTCAGGAGAATTCGGAACGGCTCCATCGACACCTCCCTGCGAGCTGGGGATGCTTTTTTAGGGAGCAATCCGCGTGCCTAGCGCAAACCCATCAGGCGCGCATGCCTCATGCCACCGCGTTGCGCCACATCACAACCCGAAGCGGTGACGATCGGGGTCGTGCAGCGGGTCCGGGGTCTTTTGGGTGAGCCGCAATATGCCGGCATCGTCGAAATAAAAGCTGTACATCATGTACCAGACATTGGCTTCCAGATAGCGATAGGTCCAGACCTCGCGCTTCATCAGCGGAAAGTAGGAGGTCTCGACGGGCCGGCCGAAGTTGACGAGCACATCGCGCCGCGTCCATTGGCCGATCTGGGCCTTATAGAACTCGCTCGGTTGCAGCACCTGCCGCAGGCTCTGTACCTTGCCCGTCGGGTCGACATCGGCCGCCATCGTGATTTCGCCCATCGGCTGGGTCGGCCACATCAGACGTTTGCCGCCGCTGGGCAGATCGTAGATTTCGCGCGGCGGCCCGAAACGGGCGACGAGTGCCGACTGGTCCTCGCCGGGCTGAAAGTGCTCCCACGGCGGCACGCATCCGGCCAAGAGCACCGCGGCTGCCAGCGTGGCGTAAAGACGCATTCGCATCGACATGAAAATCCTCCATTTGCCTCGCGTTTCGCCGGCAGTTCGTTGCATTGCGCCTTCGCGCATCCCAGCGGCGTTTTATCACGGGTTCGGCCACCGTGCATGGCGAGCGGTCCACGCTTGCGGCGCGGCGCCGCACGCCCTATGATCCGCGCTTCGAGCGATTCAGAGCAAGAGGAAGACATACCGATGATGCAATGGGCGGCCCGTGTGGCGGTGGCAATCGTGGCTGGGGCGTGGGCGTTGGCCGCGGCGGCGGCAGGTCCGGGCGGCGAGCCCGTCCGGCTGGCATTGATCGAGGGCATGTCCGGGCCATTCGCCGACGCCGGCGCGGCCGTGGAGCGCAATCTGCGCTTCGGCATCGAGCGGGTGAACCAGCGCGGCGGCGTGATGCTCGCCGACGGCGCCCATCCGCTCGAACTCGTCGTGCTGGACAGCCGCGGCAGCGTCGAGCAGGCGCTCGTCGAAGAGCGCGTCGCGGCGGACCGGCGCATTCCGTTCATCCTGCAAGGCAACAGCTCGGCCGTGGCTGCCGCGCTCATCGCGGCTATCGACAAGCACAACGCTCGCGAGCCGGACAACCGTCAATTGTTCCTCAACTACTCGGCCGACGATCCCGCATTGACGGAAGCCGGCTGCAGTTTCTGGCACTTTCGCTTCGATGCGCACGCGGGCATGCGCATGAACGCGCTGGCGACCGTCATCGCCGGGGACCGCGCGATCAGGAAGGTCTACCTGTTCAATCAGGACTACAGCTTCGGGCACGACGTGAGCGCGCTGGCTCGCGCCGCGCTCGGCGAAAAGCGCCCCGACATCGCCATCGTGGGCGACGAGTTCCACCCGATCGGCCGGATCAAGGATTTCACGCCCTATATCGCCAAGATCCGCGCGAGCGGCGCCGACGCCGTCGTCACGGGCAATTGGGGCAACGATCTCACGCTGCTCGTGAAGGCGGCCCGGGAGCAGGGCTTCGCGGGCAAGTTCTATACGTTTTACGGCAACAGCCTGGGAGCACCGGCGGCGCTCGGCGATGCCGGAGTGAAGCGCGTGCTGGCGGTGGCTGATTGGCATCCGAACGCCGGCGCGTCAGCCCTGTTTCCGGATCGGGCGGCCGGGGCGAATCCGGCGGCCTCGGACGCTTACTACGCCGCTTTCCGAACGCGTTTCCCGGCCGCGCGGGACGACTACCCCGTCTTGCGCATGGAAATCATGATCGAAATGCTTGCCGCGGCGATTTCCCGCGCGCATACGACTCGGGCCGAGGACGTCGCCCGGGCGCTCGAGGGCATGGATTACGAAAACGGCTTTCAACACGTCACGATGCGGGCCGACGATCATCAGCTCATCCAGCCCCTTTATGTAATGGAGATGGACAAAGCCGGCACGCCGGGCGTTCGATTCGACAACGAGGGGTCGGGTTACGGCTTTCGCACGGTCCTGGCGCTGCCGCGCGCCCAGACGGTGCCGCCTGTCATGTGCAGGATGAAACGCCCTTGAGCCCCCCATTACGGGCGGGTGGCCGCCACGACGGTCTGTGCTAGAATACGCGCTTCGTTTTTGTAGTACCGTTTCGTAGTAGTCCGATTACCCACGGCACGGCCCTTCTTCCGTGACCGCTTGTTCGTAACAAAGGAAATCACATGTCTGTTGCTGATATCAACAAGTCCGAAGTCGTCGCGAAGTTCGCTCGCGGCGCGAATGACACGGGCTCGCCCGAAGTGCAGGTGGCGTTGCTGACCTCGCGCATCAACGAGTTGACGTCCCATTTCAAGTCGCACTCGAAGGATCACCACAGCCGGCGCGGCCTGCTGCGCATGGTGAGCCGCCGTCGCAAGCTGCTCGACTACCTGAAGAATAAAGACGCCGACCGTTACCGTTCGCTGATCGAGCAGCTGGGTCTGCGTAAGTAACCGGCAAACGTCGTTTTGTGCGAGATGCCTGTGTCAGGTTGCTGATGCAGGCATTTTGTTTTTGTGCCGCGACGGCGCGGATCGGCCGCGCGGCAAGTCGTCCCGAAGCGGGCGGAGCATTGTGTCATTCCAGTACGACGCACGCGTGATTCGCGAGCATGGCGCTGGAATGGCATAACACTTCTCTTCCCGCAGGTGTGTCGGCACGCTGGCGCGCCAGCTGCCCCTCGAACGAGCGGATTGCGGCTTGCGCGCTGAAGATGAACACAAAAAGTGAGAAGGAGTGACCATGTCCATATTCAATAAGGTCGTCAAGGAATTCAAGTGGGGGCAGCACAACGTTCGCCTCGAAACCGGTGAAGTTGCTCGTCAGGCCTCCGGCGCAGTCATCGTCGACATCGAAGACACCGTCGTTCTCGCCACCGTCGTCGGTGCGAAGACGGCCAAGCCCGGTCAGGACTTTTTCCCGCTGACGGTCGATTACATCGAAAAGACCTATTCGGCCGGCAAGATTCCGGGCGGATTCTTTCGCCGCGAAGGGCGCCCGTCCGAGCACGAGACGCTGACCTCGCGCCTGATCGACCGGCCGCTGCGCCCGCTCTTTCCCGAGGGCTTCTACAACGAAGTGCAGGTCGTCATCCACGTCCTGTCGGTGAATCCCGAGATCCCGGCGGATATTCCGGCCCTGATCGGCGCATCGGCCGCGCTTGCCGTGTCGGGACTGCCGTTCCACGGCCCCGTCGGCGCCGCGCGTGTCGCCTACATCGATAACCAGTACGTACTGAACCCGACGCGCTCGCAGACGAAGGAATCGCGCCTCGAACTCATCGTGGCCGGCACCGAGCGTGCCGTGCTGATGGTCGAGTCGGAAGCGGATCAACTGCCCGAAGACATCATGCTCGGCGCAGTCGTCTTCGGTCACGAGCAGATGCAAACGGCGATCGATGCCATTCACGAGCTCGTGCGCGAGGGCGGCAAGCCCGAGTGGGACTGGCAGCCGGCAGCCAGGGACGAGGCGCTGATCGCCCGCGTGACGGAACTCGCGCATGGCGAACTCGTCGCCGCCTATCAGCTGCGCAACAAGCAGGCGCGCTCGGCCAAGCTGAAGGAAATCTATGCCCAAACCGGCGTGAAGCTCGACGAGGAAGCGCTGGCGGCCGGCAAGATGCCGACCGACAAGACGGCCGTCGGCAACATCCTGTTCGACATCGAGGCAAAGATCGTCCGCAGTCAGATCCTCGACGGCGAGCCGCGCATCGACGGCCGCGACACGCGTACCGTTCGCCCGATCGAGATCCGCACGGGCGTGCTGCCGCGCACGCACGGCTCGGCGCTCTTCACGCGCGGGGAAACGCAGGCGCTCGTCGTTGCCACGCTCGGCACGCGGGGTGACGAACAGATCATCGACGCGCTCGAAGGCGAATATCGCGAGCGCTTCATGCTTCACTACAACATGCCTCCGTTCGCAACGGGCGAAACGGGGCGCGTGGGCTCGCCGAAGCGTCGCGAAATCGGTCACGGCCGCCTGGCCAAGCGTGCGCTCGTGGCGTGCCTGCCCACGGCCGAAGAGTTCGGCTATTCGATTCGCGTCGTCTCGGAAATCACCGAGTCGAACGGCTCGTCGTCGATGGCGTCCGTCTGCGGCGGCTGCCTGGCGCTGATGGATGCGGGCGTGCCGATGAAGGCGCACGTCGCTGGCATCGCGATGGGTCTGATCCTCGAAGGCAACAAGTTCGCCGTGCTGACGGACATCCTCGGTGACGAGGACCACCTCGGCGATATGGACTTCAAGGTGGCCGGCACGGCCGAAGGCGTGACCGCGCTGCAGATGGACATCAAGATCCAGGGCATCACGAAGGAAATCATGCAGGTCGCGCTCGCGCAGGCGAAAGAAGGGCGCATGCATATCCTCGGCAAGATGAAGGAAGCCGTGGCCGGTGCGAGCGACCAGCTCTCCGAATTCGCGCCGCGCATGATCACCGTCAAGATCAACCCCGAGAAGATTCGCGACGTGATCGGCAAGGGCGGCTCGGTGATCCGTGCCCTGACGGAAGAAACCGGCACCACGATCGACATCTCGGACGACGGCGTCGTCACGATCGCCAGCACGAGCAGCGAAGGCATGGCCGAAGCGAAGCGCCGCATCGAAGCGATCACGGTTGAGGTCGAGGTAGGCCAGGTCTACGAAGGCACGGTGCTCAAGCTCCTCGAGTTCGGCGCCATCGTCAACATCTTGCCGGGCAAGGACGGGTTGCTGCACATTTCCGAGATCGCGAACGAGCGTATCAAGGACATCAAGGACTACCTCTCCGAAGGTCAGCAGGTGAAGGTCAAGGTCATCCAGACGGACGAGAAGGGACGCGTGCGCCTGTCGGCCAAGGCCCTGTTGAACGACGCCGCATCGGGCGCCGCTCAGCCCGAGTCCGCGCCGCAGCAGTAATGCGGTGACGGGCGCAAACGGCCGGCCGTGCTTCGCGCACGCCGGCCGTTTTTTTGCCGTGCTCCTCCCCGCGCGGGGCCGACCGGGATCGGCGCTTCGGCGCATACTTGGGGCCCAGCGGCGAAGGCGCACGATGCTTCTCGCATGTGCGCGATCGATGAAGATTTGAGCCAAGGGTGATGCGGATGAAAGCAATCGAAATTACCGAATTCGGCGGACCGGAAGTCCTCGCGCTGGCCGAGCGGCCCATGCCGGAACCGAGAGCCGGCGAGGTGCTGCTCAAGGTCGCGGCCTCAGGCGTCAATCGGCCGGACGTCTTTCAGCGCAAGGGTGCTTACGCACCGCCGCCGGGGGCATCGGACTTGCCGGGCCTCGAAGTCGCCGGCGAGATCGTCGGCGGCACGCTCGAGGGGAAACACAATCCGTTCGGGCTCAAGATGGGCGATCGCGTCTGCGCGCTGCTCGCCGGGGGCGGCTACGCGCAGTACGTGGCCGTGCCGCTCGCGCAGTGTCTGCCGGTGCCGGCCGGTCTCACCGATGTCGAAGCGGCCTCGCTGCCGGAGACGTTCTTCACGGTCTGGAGCAATGTCTTCGAGCGCGCGCAACTGGGTGCGGGCGAAGGGGGCGCGAACGAGACGCTGCTCGTGCAAGGCGGCTCGAGCGGCATCGGCGTGGCGGCGATCCAGATCGCCCACGCCGCGGGGTTCCGTGTCTTTGCAACCGCCGGCACCGCCGAAAAGTGCAAGGCGTGCGAGGCGCTCGGCGCGGAGCGCGCGATCAACTACAAGTCCGAGGATTTCGTCGAAGTGGTGAAGTCGCTCACGAACGACCGGGGTGTCGACGTGATCCTCGATATGGTCGCGGGCGGTTACGTGCCGCGCGAGCTGTCGGCGCTGGCCGACGGCGGCCGTCTCGTCATCATCGCGCTGCTGGGCGGCGCCAAGGCCGAGCTCAACCTGGGCGAGGTGCTGCGCCGGCGGCTCACGATCACGGGGTCGACGCTGCGGGCACGGGCGGTGGACTTCAAGGCGCGCGTGGCGGCCGAGCTCAAAACGCACGTCTGGCCGCACCTGGAAGCGGGCCGCATCAAGCCCATCGTCTATCGTGTGCTGCCGGCGCACGAGGCGAAGGAGGCGCACGCACTGATGGAAAGCGGCGAGCATATCGGCAAAATCGTGCTTGACTGGACGCTCACGGTTTGACCCGGTCCGCCCGCGCACAGTAAAATTGCGCGTTTTGCGTGCGCGGCAGCCGCGGCAGCGGCGGGCGGCACGATAGCCGAGGGGGCAGAACAGGCATGGCGAACGAGCGGGCGAAGCGGACAAAGTGGGTAGTCGGTAACTGGAAGATGCACGGGCGGCTCGCCGAAAACGAGGCGCTCTTGCGCGCGTTGCTGCAGGCGGGCTCCATTACGGAGACGGTCCGCATTGGCGTATGCGTGCCGGCTCCGTATCTCGCGCAAACCGAAGCGCTGCTGCGCAGCGGGCCGCTGGCGTGGGGCGTGCAAGATGTTTCGGCGTACACGCACGGCGCCTATACAGGCGAAACCGCGGCTGAAATGGCGGCCGAATTTGGTGCCACGCTTGCCATCGTCGGCCATTCCGAGCGCCGCGCTTATCACGGCGAAACGTCGGAGGTCGTCGCGCTCAAAGCGCAGCGCGCGCTGGCGGCGGGTCTGACGCCGATCGTCTGCGTGGGCGAAACGCTCCAGCAGCGCGAAACCGGCGCGACGCAAGCGGTTGTCGGGGCGCAGATCGATGCCGTGCTCGACACGCTTTCCGTGCAGGAGCTGGCGCGCATCGTCGTGGCCTACGAGCCCGTGTGGGCCATCGGGACAGGCAAGAGCGCCACGGTCGACGAAGCGCAGCAAGTGCACGCGTTCCTGCGTGCCCGCCTCGCGGCGAAAGACGCGGGCCTGGCGGACGTCACGCTGCTTTATGGCGGCAGCGTGAAGCCGGACAACGCGGAAGCCTTGTTCGGCCAGGCCGATATCGACGGCGGCCTCATCGGCGGCGCGTCGCTCAAGAGCCATGATTTTTTGGCGATCTGCATGGCGGCGAGCACGGCTCGCGCCGTGTGACGTGCGGATCGCTGCAGCACGGGGCGCCCGAGCGCCGCGTGTCAAACCATAACTTAGGTGGGTGTCATGCTGTTTTTCAAAACGTTGATCATCGTCGTGCAGCTGTTGTCGGCGCTCGGCATCATTGGCCTCGTCCTGCTTCAGCACGGCAAGGGCGCGGACATGGGTGCGGCATTCGGTAGCGGCGCATCGGGAAGCTTGTTCGGTGCGACGGGCTCTGCCAACTTCCTGTCACGAACGACGGCCGTTCTCGCGGCAGTGTTTTTCGTGACGACGCTCGCGTTGACGTACATCGGCTCGTACAAGTCGCGGCCCTCGGCAGGTGTCCTCGGTGCGATCCCGACGGTGAGTGCGCCCGCCTCGGCGGCGTCTGCAGCGGCGCCCGTGTCGGCACCAGCACCGGCCGTGCCCGGTCAGACGGTACCGAAGTAATTTTTCGTTGGGCGACGCATTCGTGCGTTGAACAATTTTGATAGACGGGTTAGAATTTAAGTCTTGAAGCGATTCGCGGGTCTTCGAACAAGTTGTGCGAGTTTGTCCGGGATTGCAATTAGTGCCGACGTGGTGAAATTGGTAGACACGCTATCTTGAGGGGGTAGTGGCGAAAGCTGTGCGAGTTCGAGTCTCGCCGTCGGCACCAAAGTTATCCAATGCCAGCCGCATGCTTCGCTTCGGCTGGCATTGTCACTTCTG
>NZ_JBMRBK010000063.1:0-192113 GCF_057351765.1 Trinickia sp.
CGTCGATAGCGGCTCCTCGTCGAACCAGCACAAGTCCGCCTCCAGCTTCTTCGCCGGCTGCGGCGCACGCTGCGCCGCCACGAACGTGTCGCCGCGCGAGACGTCCACATCCTCCGTCAGCCGGATCGTCACCGTCTGCCCCGCAAACGCGCGCGTCACCGCCGCCGTGCCACCCACCACCGGCGCCACGATCTCCGCCACCGTCGCCTCACGCCCCGCCGGCAGCACCGTCAACACGTCGCCCACGCGCACCTCGCCCGCTTCCACCCGGCCCATGTAGCCGCGGAAGTCGTCCGCGCTTGCGCCGTCCTGGCGCGCCACCCACTGCACCGGAAAACGCAGCGCCTCACCCGTGGGCGGCGCCACCGGCAACGCCTCGAGCACGTCCAGCAGCGCCTCGCCCGCGTACCACGGCATGCGCTCGCTCGCCCGCACGATGTTGTCGCCCTTGAGCGCCGACACCGGCACGAACCGCACCCCGTTCAACCCCAGTTGCTGCGCGAGCTGCACGTACGCATCGCGAATCTCGTTGAAACGCGTCTCGCTGTACTCCACCAGGTCCATCTTGTTGATCGCCACGATCACGTGCTGCAGCCCCAGCAGTTTCACGATCGCGCTATGGCGCTTCGTCTGCGGCAACAGCACCGCCTGGCCCGCCTCGAACGTCACGCGCGTCGCATCCACGAGGATGATCGCCGCATGCGCCGTCGACGCGCCCGTCACCATGTTGCGCGTGTACTGCTCGTGGCCCGGCGTGTCCGCGATGATGAACTTGCGCTTGGCCGTGGCGAAATAGCGGTACGCCACATCGATCGTGATGCCCTGCTCGCGCTCGGCCTCCAGCCCATCGGTCAAGAGCGACAAGTCGATCTCATCGCCCACCGTGCGCTTCATCTTCGCGCGCGAGAGCGCCGAGAGCTGATCCGAAAGCACCGCCTTGCTGTCGTACAGCAGCCGTCCGATCAACGTGCTCTTGCCGTCGTCGACGCTGCCCGCCGTGATGAAGCGCAGCACCCCGAGATCCGCCGGTTCATGTGTGTTCATAAGTCCTGCCTCGTGTCCTTCGTATCCTTCGTGTGCTGGGCGCTTAGAAGTAACCCTGCTTCTTGCGCTGCTCCATCGCCGCTTCCGACGCCTGGTCGTCCATGCGTGTCGCGCCGCGCTCGGTGATGTCCGTCACCGCCGTCTCGGCCACGATCTTCTCGACGTCGTCCGCATCGCTCTCGACCGGGCACGTGCAGCTAATATCGCCCACCGTGCGAAAGCGCACGCGCGCCTTCTCGCTCGTCTCGCCTTCGCGCAGCGGCGTGAGCGGCGTCACCGGCACCAGCAGCCCGTTGCGCCGCACGATCTCGCGCTCGTGCGCGTAGTAGATCGACGGCAGCTCCAGCTGCTCGCGCCCGATGTACTGCCATATGTCCAGCTCGGTCCAGTTCGAGATCGGAAACACGCGCAGATGCTCGCCCGCGTGCAGCCGCGCATTGAACAGACTCCACAGCTCCGGGCGCTGCGCCTTCGGATCCCACTGGCCGAATTCGTCGCGAAACGAGAAGATGCGCTCCTTGGCACGCGCCTTCTCCTCATCGCGGCGCGCCCCACCGATCATTGCCGTATAACCGTGCTGCGCGATCGTCTCGAGCAGCGTGACGGCCTGCGCGGCATTGCGCGAGTCCGTCTCGCGACGCAACCGCACGGTGCCGCGCTTGATCGAATCTTCCACATGCCCCACCACGAGTTCGGCGCCAAGCTCGGCCGCGCGCCGGTCGCGAAACTCGATCACTTCCGGATAGTTGTGACCGGTGTCGATGTGCACCAGCGGAAACGGCAGCACCGTCTTGCGGTTCGCGCCCAGCCCGAACGCCTTGAGCGCCAGGTGCAGCACCACCACCGAGTCCTTGCCGCCCGAAAACAGCAGCGCAGGCTTGGCGCATTCCGCCACCAGCTCGCGCAGAATGTGGATCGATTCCGCTTCCAGCCAGTCCAGGTGGTCCATGCGGTTCGTCGTGACCGTGCGCGTCACCATGACCGACTCTGCCGATCGATAAATAGTACTCATGTGTTCGTCTCAGGTTCTACGATTGTTCGTTGGATGCGAGCCGGCGATTCACCGCGGCGCGCTACTACGATAGGCGATATAGGCGGCGATTGCGATCAGCACCAGGGCGAACAGTCGGCGCAGGAGCGCGCCGCGCCGCGCAAGGGTCTTCGCCATGCGCATGCCCGCACGCCCACCCACCAGCCCGCCGCCGACGAGCGATAGCGCCAGCGGCACGCTGACCTTGCCGGCGATCGCATAGTTGAGGCCCGTCGTCGTGCCGAACGCGACAACGGAAACAAGCGACGACGCCACCGCTTCGAGCATCGGAATGCGCGCAATCAGATGCAACGCCGGTACGGAAAGAAAACCCCCGCTCACCCCGAAAAAGCCCGATACGCTACCGACGGCAACGCCCGCCCCCGCGGTTGCCAGTCCGCGCCCGCGCGGCAGCGGGCCCGGCTCGGACGCGCTGCCGCCTTGCGCACGCGAGAACATCAGCGCGCCGACAACCGCCACGATGCCGGCCAACAGCAGCAGCATGGCGCTACCGTCGACGCGCAATGACCACGTGGAGCCGGCAAACGCGCCCACCACGCCCGCCGTCGCGAACAACGCGCCCGTGCGCCAATGCACGAGACCGGCGCGCGCATAGGTGACGAGATTGACGAGCGCCGTCAACGCAATCGCCACGGCCGTCGTGCCGATCGCAAGATGCGGATCGCCAATTTTAACGACGTACAGCAATAGCGGGACGGCCAGCGTGCCGGCGCCGCCGCCGACGAGCCCGAGCGTGAAACCGATCGACAAGCCGGATGCGCCGGCAAGCGCAATTTGCGCTTGCAGCCAGGACAAAGGCACAGACATGGGAACCTCCTTGGGTCCGTATAGACGATGCGCCGCAACCGATCGCGCGTTCAGTCGGTCACTTCGAACGGCGTCACGAGCTCGTCGAGCCGCTGCCGGTCCGCTACGCCCGCCGGCTGGCGCGCGGTGCGCAACGTCTCCATGCGAACGCGCACGGTCGCGAGATACTCGGCGCGCTGGCGTCGCAATACGTAGTCGCGGAAATTCGTTGCCTCCAGAGTCCGCCATGCTTCGTGCTTACGCTCATCCGAAAGACGGCGCGCCGCATCGAAGTTCGATGGATCGATCTCGATCGCGGCATCGGTCGCCAACTCATAGCCGTAACGCCGCATATACCGCGCGGTCAGCGTTTCGATGATGGCGATCTCCTCGATCGACAGTTGCGCTTTGTACTTGTCGATATTCGCCGGGATCGGCGCAAAACAGTTCGACGACCAGAGCGCCGACATCCGCGCGATCTGCTTTGCCTCCGCCGAGCGGGACACGTCGAGCATCTGCGGCAAATAGTCGATGCCGAAAAACCCGCAGATCTTCCTCAGCGTAGCCTCCTGGTCCTCGAGGAAATCCTCGTAGCGAATCGTCATCGCGCGCTCCGGATAGCGCTCGAGCAGCGAATCGGCTGCCCGATGCGCCTCGACCCATGTCCGCGCATTGAGCAGCGTATCGAAGTCGTGAATGATCGCCTTGTTCATCGACGCGATTTGCGCGCGCGGATCGCGCACGACGTTCAGAAACCGCATATCGGGCATGAGCCTCATCAGCTCGTCGGCGTAGTGAACGCTGTCGAGCGACTTGTCCATGACGATGCGTGCGCCCCGTGCCTCCCCCGAGCGCAGCAGCAGTTCCCATACGATGCGATGCACGCTGCGCGGCGCGCGGCGGATGGCCTCGAATATTTCAACCGGATCGAACACGACGCCAGGCCACTTGACCATGCTGACAGCCTGCAGGCCAACCACATCGCTCACCAGACGGAAGTAGGCGTGGTCGTCTTCGAGGTCGCCGTAAAGCGGCAAAAGCGGCATGAAGTCGACGATATGCAGCGGATACGGCGAGTAGAACTGCGGATTGAAATTGAGTCGCAGCCGCAGCGCGTGCGATCCACAGCGGCGCAGCGGAATCATCAGCACGGGCACCGGACGGTTCCCGTTTCCCCCGGTCGGGTTGCTCTTGTTCATAGACAGGAGTCCTTATCGTTTGGTCTCGGTCGAATGAGTAGGTTAGGTTGGATCGGGTCCCGGTCCCAGCGCTCTCCCGCTCGGATCGGTCCCGGTGAAATAGCTGCGAAATGCAGCAAGAAAAGCCTCGAGTTCATCCGCGGGCAATCGATTGATGCCTGCAGCCGCACGCCGCCCGCCGCCGCTCGCGAAGCGCTCGCACAGCACGTTGGCAGGCCGTGCCCGCGCGTCGCCCGAGCGAACGCTGACGCCATAGGCACCGCTCGCGCATTCAGTGAGGACTGCGAACGAACACCCCGGTTCGCACTGCGTAAGCCGGTTCGCCAGCACGCCCGAAATCCGCCGCGCCCAGCTGGCATCGGGCAGCATATAGACGGACGCACCCTCGCACCGCCAATACGGCTCGACGGACGCCACGCGCGCGAGATCCGCGCGATAGCCGGCGGCCAGCGCCTTGTAGCAGTCCGCATCGGCAATGAAGGCGAGCGGATCGTCGTATGGGTGCAGCTCGCAATAAAGCCGGTCCGGAGGAACGTGCAGATCGGCGAGCGTTTCGCCGTAGGCGTTGTAGTTGAGGATGCGGCCAAGCGTCTCGAGCGCATCGGTCTCGTTCGCCGTGCATCCATCGTCGGCTGCCAGCCGCCGCGCCACGCCATCGAGGTTGTCGCCGAACGCGGCCGCGATCGCCCAGCGGCGAAACCGCCCGCCGAGTTCGCGATCGACGATGAGACTCGTACACACGTCGGGCGAGTCGTCCCATACGAAACGCAACTGCGTGTGCGCGAACGCACGGCTCGCCGCATGATGGTCGAAATAGACGACGCGCGCGCCTGCATCGAGCAGATCGACGAGCGCCGCATGATTCGCATCGAGCGAGATGTCGAGCACCGTGACCTCGATACCCGCGCTTCGCGGCACGCGCTCCAGCAGCGAGATATCGCGCTTCACGCCCGTCACCAGTGCGGCCGGCAACGGTCGCGCAAGCCTCAGTTGATGCAAGGCGCAGATGCCATCGGCGTCGCCGTTGAAGACATCGTAAGCCCGCGCCGCATGCGGCTCGGGCACGCTGCTCGCACGATCAGCCATGAGCGACACGATCGACACCTCCGTTTTGCTCACGCAGGTAGGCATGAAGAACCGCCGCCGCACTGGCCGGCGTCGACGCGGCCGTATCGACGACCAGCGCGGGCTCAGCGGGTGGCTCGTAGGGCGACGATACGCCCGTGAATCCACGAAGCTCGCCGCTGCGCGCCTTGCGATAGAGCCCCTTCGGATCGCGCGACTCGCATACATCGAGCGAGGTGCTCACATGGACTTCGACGAACCGGTCTGCGCCGACGATCGCCTTGGCAGTCTCCCGATCGACGCGGTACGGCGATACGAGCGATGCTACGACGATCAGCCCGTTCTCGTTCATCAAGCGGGCGACTTCGGCCGTGCGCCGCACGTTTTCATGGCGATCGCGCTCCGAAAAACCGAGGTCGCAGTTCAGGCGGTGCCGCAGGTTGTCTCCATCGAGCACCGCGCACGGCTGCCCGTCGCGAATCAGCAGATTTTCGAACTCGTACGCGATCGTCGACTTGCCGGCACCGCTCAAGCCGGTCAGCCAGAAGGTGAGCGGTGCGCAGCCGAAGCGGCGCGCGCGCGCTTCGCCGGAAACGGTGCCCGCGTGCCAAAACACATTCGCCGGTGCGCACGGCTCGCGGCGCTCGGCGCTCAGCCCGAACGCACTCACGGTCGCATGCCGCTCCTGTGCGTGGGTCTCGGTGTGTTCGGTGCCAGAGGAGGAGCTCAGCGCTTTGCAGCTCATGAACGGTCCCTTCCTTCGAGTTCAGCCCCGCTATATGGCCGCCATTGCCCGTGCCGCATGGTCGCGGCACCGCAGCCGGCGCGTGATATCGCGCGCGGCGGCCATTCAAGCGAACGTGTGATGAAAATAGATTGAGATGCTCAGGCCGGCTGCACGTCGTGAGCGATGAGTGCCGCCGCGGGCCGGGCGAGGCGCCAGGGCGCGCTCGCCGACGCCGGTACGCCATGCGTCACCGCCTCGACCTCGTATGCACCGCCCGGCTGCTCGAGCTTGAACACGCCGACCGCGTGGACGAGCGCTGCGGTTTGCTCGCGCATCGACTCGGCGGCTGCCGCGGCCTCCTCGACGAGCGCCGCGTTTTGCTGCGTGACCTGGTCCATCTGCGTGAGCGCCTGATTGATCTGCTCGATGCCGGTGGCCTGTTCTTCGCTCGCACTCATGATCTCGACCATGATCAGCGTTACGCCTTTCACGCTGTCCATCACTTCGCTCATCGTCGTGCCGGCTTCCTGTACGAGCTTGTTGCCGAGCGCGACCTGCTCGACCGAGCCGCCGATGAGCGCCTTGATTTCCTTGGCCGCGGTGGCCGAACGCTGAGCGAGCGAGCGGACTTCGCTCGCGACGACGGCGAAGCCGCGCCCCTGCTCGCCGGCACGCGCGGCCTCGACAGCCGCGTTGAGCGCGAGGATATTGGTCTGGAAGGCGATACCGTCGATGACGCTGATGATTTCGACGATCTTTTGGGAAGCCTCGTGGATGCTGCCCATCGTCTGCACGACCTCCGACACGACCGAACCGGCCCGCTCCGATACACCCGATGCCGACGTGGCGAGCACATTCGCCTGGCGCGCGTGCTCGGAGTTGCGGCGCACGGTGGCGGTAAGCTCTTCCATCGATGCGGCGGTCTGTTCGAGCGATGCGGCCTGCTCTTCAGTGCGCGACGAGAGATCGAGATTGCCGCTTGCAATCTGGTTCGCCGCGGTCGCAATCGCGCCGGTGCTGCGATGAACCTGTCCCACGATGCCGACGAGGCTGTCACGCATCGTCTTCATCGCGTACATCAGGCTGGCGTCGTCTCCGGGCTGAGTCGCCACGCGCACGGTCAAGTCGCCGGTAGCGACGCGGTTGGCCGCTTCCGCGGCGGCTGCGGGTTCGCCACCGAGCTGCTTGAGTACGCTGCGGGTAATGATCAACGCCGACGCGACGCTCAGAATCACAGCGAGCACAGTGAGTCCGATCATCAGCGTGCGGCTCATGTCGTACAACTGCTTGGCGCTGGCCGTTTCCGTGTCGTTTTGCTGGCGCTCGAGCTCGCGCAATTCGCGCACGAGCTTCCACCACTTGGCCTGTACAGGACGCAGATCGGCGCGCAGCACATGATAGGCCGCCTCGCGCTGACCGGCCATTGCGAGTTCCTTCGCCTTCATCATCAGCGGCAACGAGAGCTCACCCTGCTGACGAATCTGGTCGAGCAGCGCGCGCTCTTCAGGTGTCGTCTGCGGGTTCTGGAACATCGTCGCCAGCTTGGTGCGCGCGTCCTCGTAGGTCTGCGTTTCCTTGTCGAAGCGCGTCGTCTCGATCGCGATCTGGTCTTGCTGATCGGCTTGCAGGAGGATCAAGTTGCGCAGCGCGAGTGCTCGATTGGAGATGGTGTGATCGAGCTGATTCGCCAGTCCGGCTTCGACGGCATTGATATCGGTGATTTCGACCATCGACGACTCGAGTTGAGCCATTCGATAAAGCGCGAATATGGTGACCGCGACCAGCAAGCATGAAATCAGGCTAAAACCGATACCGAGCCGGGTCGCTACCTTCATCTGGGATAAGTTCATGTTCTATGACGCCTTTAAAAGTCCCGATCAACGCACGAGCCGACAGGCTGCTCTCTCAGCGCGTCGGACGTGGCAGCCGCTTTTTCCGGCTACAAAGTGGTCAACGGCACCCCAGTCGTCGGCTTGAGCAAGTCGTCATACTTATGAGAAAAAAATATCGATCGGCGAGCGATCAGAACCAAATGGCTACAACTTGTCGGCGGTTCCCTACACAACCCTAGGATCGGATTTTTATACGTGTCGGGCGCACGGAAACGCAGCGAACCGCTGAGCGAAGACGGGTCGGAACAAGAGAGCGGCCGGACGAATTGCGGGCGTCAATGACGGTGCAGCAGACTGCGCAGAGGGTGGCGCCAATCGATACGCCGCATGCCCGGTACACGGGTTTCCTTGCGGTGCTCCTGCCACAATTCGTCGGAGAAAAGAAACGCGACGATGACCAACGGCAATACGAGAAAGGTTCCCAATATGAAGTGTTCGATCACGATGAACCTCCGTCCTGTTCCCGTGGCAACCAATGCAACTCATTGTAGTGCAGCGAGGCCGCGCCGACCGGCTGCGACGTGCCGCGCTAAGCGTCGCAGCGCGCATTCGGCGCCGAGCGGGAGGCGCCGCAAGCGGCGCGCACAGCGCAGGCGTGCAGCAGCAGCGCAGATCGCGCGTCAGGCACTGGCCGACTTCCAGCTTGCCGCAAGCAGACCCGCGCCCACGAGCATCGTGCCGCCGGTGCGGTTGACCGCGCGCTGAACCTTGCGGCTGCGGATGGCGCGTCGCGCGCTCGATGCAAGTATCGCGTAGCCCAGTGCATTCAACGAGGCAAGCACGACGAAGGTGGCCTCGAGGACGACGGCTTGCGGCCACATCGGCGCGTGCAGGTCCATGAACTGCGGCACGAATGCAACGAAAAAAACGATGCTCTTCGGGTTCAACGTCGTCACCGCATAGGCGTGAGCGAAGACCCGGGCCGTGCGCGTTTCCGATACGTCCGGCGCATCGCGTTCGACGACAGGCGCGCGCCACAGCTTCACACCCAGATAGACGAGGTAAGCCGCCCCCACCCACTTGATCGCGGTGAACAAGGTGGCCGACGCCGCCAGTACGGCGCCAAGGCCGACCATCGAGGCCGTCATCGACGTCAAGTCGCCCAACGCCACACCCGCGGTCGTGGCCAGCGCATAGCGGCGACCGTGGCCGAGCGCGTAAGAGACGACCAGCAAGACCGTCGGCCCGGGAATGACGATGACGATTGCCGATGCGATCGCGAATGGAAGCCAGTGCGCAAAGCTCATGAAAAACCCCCAAGGGAAAACCCGATTAATCCATGAGTCGATGCGTAATGCAACAAAAAGCCGGCCGCGATGCCGGATAAGCGACGTGTGAAGGGTTGCCACCGTCGATTTATCGACCGGGCATCGTTTTTATTCAGTAACCAGCTAATTCGTTCGAGCGATTTCCGGGATTCCCGGGGCCTTCTTGTGTGCACTGCACCAATATCGCACCGATCAATTGAGGCAGTTGCGGACAGTCGACGCGATGTAAGTCGCTCGCGCCGCAAAGCCTTACCACTCGGCCCTGAGCAGTTTCGCTCGCGCTTGCGCCGGTGGGGCCGGACCGGCGCTTACCGATGCAATTCGCATGCTTTAACCGCTGCGCCACACCTGCGACAATCCGTCGCTTTTGCAACCGCACACAAATTGTGCTTGTTCTTTTTCGCGCCTGTTCTATGTTCAAAACCGTGGGTTTTAGTTTGCCTTTAAACACATAGCTAACCTAAGTAAAAACCCGCATTGGGAGGCAGGAAATGAGGAAGTACGTCGCATCGCTTTTCGTATTGGTGGGTTTTGGCACTGCTGTCTCGATTGCACAGGCGCAAGATAACGTCATCAAGCCGCAGCAAACCTTCGAACTCCGATCCGGCGCCTATGGCTGCCTGTCGAAAGACAAATTCGATGCGGCCGATCGGCACGCACAGGCCGGCGAGCAACAGAAAATGCAGGAATTCTTCGCGGGCTATGAATGCTTGTCCACGCCTGAACACTCGTCGTTCCGGGCGGTTCGAGTCGTTGGCCATGACGTCGAATTCGTCAACGCGGGCAATGGCGATACTCAAGGCCTCTGGACGCACGATCGGTTCATCAAGCAGTAGCACCCCTGCCTGATCCGCTATCATCACGCGCCGGCATGCGATGCCGGCGCGGTGTCGTGTTTGTAGCTCACAGCGTCATGCACCTTTGCGGCTCCCCAAAGGTGCGCCACGGCCCGCGAAACGCTATTTTTCCGGTGCCGTATGGCTCTCAAATCGACGATCCACAAAGCCGAGTTGCAAATCGCCGACATGGATCGGCATTACTACGCCGACCATTCCATCACTGTCGCCCGCCATCCGTCTGAAACCGACGAAAGGATGATGGTGCGCATCGTCGCGTTCGCGCTCTTCGCGAGCGAACGGCTCGAATTCTGCAAAGGCCTTTCCGACACGGACGAGCCGGATCTGTGGCAAAAGGATCTGACTGGCGCCATCGAAACCTGGATCGAGCTGGGCCAGCCCGACGAGCGGCGCATGGCCAAAGCCTGCGGACGCTCCGGCCATGTCGTCGTGATTGCCTATGGCGGCCGAACGTCCGATATCTGGTGGCAGGGCGTACGCAGCAAGGCCGAGCGCCTCGCCAACTTGCGTGTGTGGTCGTTGGCGGAAGGGACCGCCGCTGCCCTCGCGCGGCTTGCCGAACGGACGATGCGGCTTCAGGTGACGGTTCAAGACGGCTCCGCATGGGTGAGCGGCGGCGAAGCCGAGCCGGTGGCCGTCGAGTGGACAGAGCTCAAACCGGCGGGCGGCTGAGCGGCCAGATGCTCACGCAAGCGTTTCGGGCGGTCCCTTGAGCTCGACCATATTGCCCTCCGGGTCGAATAGATAAAGCGAGGGGCCGTACCCCTCGGCGCCATAGCGCCGGCCTTCCTCGCCCAGCGTTGCGCCGTGCGCTTCGAGATGAACGCGCAGCCGGGCGGGATCGTAGTTCTCGACGCGCAGGCAAAGGTGGTCCATGTTGCGGCCCGTGCCCGGCGCACCGCTTTGGGCCCGGTCGAGCGGGCCGCCCACGGCCAGCAGATCGATCAGCGCGCGCCCGGCCCGAAGCTGCGTGAGACCGAGCTCGGGCTGGTCCTTCTCGGACTCGCAACCCAGCGCATCGCAGTAAAAGCGCTTCAACGCCTCGGGGTTGGCGGCGCGAATCACCACATGGTCGATATCGCGGATGATCGGCTTCATCGGCACACCTCCTCTCATGGGTTCGATCGAATATCGTTGCCCAGTGTAGAGCGCGGCCGGAATACAAGCGCGGAAGCCCGAAGAGCGGGCGAAAAAAAACCCGCTCGAGAACGAGCGGGTTGAATCCATATCAGGAGGAGACATGGAGGAGACAAGTCACACTATACACAAAGTCATGGTGCAATGCAATATATTTTTGTCGGAACATTGAAAGGTGCGCGGTGAGCATTGGCGCCCGCGTTTCCGGCCGCTCCAAATTAGACCGCAAGATGCGGCGCGCGGAGGACCCGACGCAGGCATACAGTGAAGCTCATCGATCTTCTTTTTGCGAGGAACAACATGGATTCCGCCTACCGAACCGACGACGAACGCTGGAGCGCCGTGTCGGCTCGCGACGCCAAGGCCGACGGCGCGTTTTTCTATGGTGTCTCCACGACGGGGGTGTTTTGCCGGCCCTCTTGCGCATCGCGTATGCCGCTCCGGGAAAACGTCGCCTTCTTCGCGACTGCCGACGAGGCGCGCACGGCCGGTTTTAGGGAGTGCAAGCGGTGCCGGCCGGGCGGCCTGCCGCGCGAATTCGCGATCGTCGAGCGCGCCCGTGCAGCCCTCGACGCGGATCCGTCGGCCCGAATGACGCTCGCGCAGTTGAGCGATGCCGTGCATGTGAGCCCGTTCCACCTGCAACGATTGTTCACGCGCGTCATGGGCCTCTCGCCGCGCCAATATCAAGCGGCAAGGCGTGGCGCGGCGCTACGCGATGCCTTGCAGCGCGGCGAACCCGTCACGCGCGCGGCGCTCGACGCGGGTTTCGGCTCCTCGTCGCGCCTTTACAGCAACGTCGCAGGCGATCTCGGCATGGCACCGTCGACCTACCGGTCCAAAGGTGCCGGTCTTGTCGTTCGCTACGGCTGCGCGCCGACCGTCCTCGGCCATGTGCTCGTCGCGGCCACCGATAAAGGCATCTGTCGCATTGCGTTCGGCGACGACGCCGACGAGCTGGTCGCCGAGTTGCGCGGCGCGCTCGCGAATGCCACGCTCGGAGAGGACCCGGCTCGCATTGCGCCGTTCATCGCCCAGATCGAGGCCTACCTGAGCGGCTCGCGCGAGGCCTTCGAGTTGCCGCTCGATGTGGCCGCAACGGCGTTTCGACAACGGGTCTGGGACGCGTTGCGGCGGATACCGTACGGTGAAACGAGGACGTACACGGATATCGCCGAATCGCTCGGCGAGCCGCGGGCCGTGCGGGCCGTGGCCAGCGCGTGCGCCTCGAATCCGGTCGCGCTCGCCATTCCGTGCCACCGCGTCATCCAAAAGGGCGGCGCACTGGCAGGCTACCGATGGGGCCTCGAACGCAAAGCGGCTTTGCTCGAAGGGGAAGCCAGGCGGCGCGGCAGCGGGGCGAGTCGCGCGCCGCAGGCCGCGGCGGCCGAAGACAAACGTGCCGATATGGACGACGCCGCTTGAACGCCGCGCCGGAAGTCACCTTCGAGCTTCGATTCAAAGCGCCCTACGATTGGCCGCGCGTGCTGCGCTTTTTCGCGGGCCGTGCAACGCCCGGCGTCGAGGTCGTCGAAGACGGCGTCTATCGCCGCGCCATCGAATGGCATGGCGAAACCGGCACACTCGCCGTGCGCCGGCATCCGCGTCGGCATTGCCTCGTCGTCACGGTTCAGGGACCGGCGAGCCGCCATGCCGATGCGCTCGCCGCGCACGTCGGCGTCATGTTCGATGTCGGCGCCGATCCGGCCCGCATCGGCGGCCATCTCGGGCGCGACGCGCTGCTTGCGCCCCTGGTCGAAACGGCGCCTGGCCTGCGCGTGCCGGGCGCGTGGTCGGCGTTCGAGCTCGTCGTGCGTGCGATCGTCGGCCAGCAGGTCAGCGTCAAGGCGGCGACCACGCTCATCGGCCGGCTCGTGGCGCGAGCCGGCGCGCGTCTCGAAGACCATCCGCACGACGGCACCGCCTGGCGGTTTCCAAGCCCCGCCGCCCTCGCCGCGGCGGATCTGAACGAAATCGGCATGCCCGGCAAGCGCGTCGCGGCGCTGCAAGGCGTCGCGCAAGCGGTGGCATCCGGCGCGGTTCGGATCGAACGCCCCGACGACCCACGCGCCCCCGGCGCCGATCTCCCGACGCTGCGCGCGGCGCTTCTCGCATTGCCGGGCATCGGCCCGTGGACCGTCGAGTACATCGCCATGCGGGCCTGGCGCGATGCCGATGCGTGGCCGGCGACGGACCTCGTGCTGATGCAGTGGCTGAGCGCGCGCGACGCATCGTGCGCCCGCCCCGCCGCACGACATGCGCGCACGGCCCCTTGGCGCCCCTGGCGCGCTTATGCCGCGATGCATCTCTGGAACGAGACCGCAGACCGTGCGGCCGGCGCACGCGGCGGCTGAGCGCGTCCGCGCTGCTTACGGGCACGACACTCCGAGGATGCGCCAAGCGCGCTTCCTGGCGCGGTGTTAAAGTGCCCGCTACTCAAAAACGATTGCCCGGCGTCGCTCGCGAAACGTGCGAATTCCGGGCTGGCTTCGATGTCAGACAACCCATCTTCGATCCGCTCCGAGACGTTCGCGCGGCGCTTGTCCGTGCTGAGCTCGCCCAAAGCAGGCGACGTGCTCACGCGCGGCCTGCGAGGCATCGAGAAGGAGAGCCTGCGCGTCACACCCGACGGCTCGCTCGCGATGACGCCGCATCCGCGCGCGCTCGGCTCGGCGCTGACCCATCCGTCGCTGACGACGGACTACTCCGAAGCGCTGATCGAGCTCATCACTTCACCCGAGCGCGAGCCCGCCGACACACTTGCACGCCTCGACGAGCTCCATCGATTCGTCTACTCGAAGCTCGGCGACGAGATGCTCTGGACCGACTCGATTCCCGGTGCGCTGCCCGAAGACGACGAAATCCCGATCGCGCAATACGGCACGTCGAATATCGGCCGGCTCAAGCATGTGTACCGTCACGGGCTCGCGTTGCGCTACGGCCGAACGATGCAGTGCATTGCGGGCATCCACTACAACTACTCGCTCGACGAGGAAGCGTGGCGCCTGCTTCACGCGGCGGAGCCGTCGCCCGCCACCGCTGTCGATTTCCAGTCGGCTCGCTACTTTGCGCTGATTCGCAACTTCCGCCGCACGAGCTGGCTGCTGATGTACCTGTTCGGCGCGTCGCCGGTGCTCGATCGCGGCTTCTTGCGCGGGCGGCCGCACACGCTCGAGCCGTTCGATGCCACGACGCTTTACAAGCCTTATGCGACGAGCCTTCGCATGAGCGATCTCGGCTACTCGAACACGACGGCCCAGGCCGCCTTGAAGCCTGACTACGATTCGCTCCCCGGCTATCTCGACGCGCTCGCGCGCGCGGTGAGCGAGCCGTATGCGCCCTATGAAGCCATCGGCACCCATCGCAACGGCGAGTGGGTGCAAATCAATACCAACGTATTGCAGATCGAGAACGAGTTCTATTCGACGATTCGTCCCAAGCGCGTCGCGCGCTCCGGTGAAAGGCCGCTGCATGCGCTTGCAGCGCGCGGCGTCCAGTATGTCGAGGTGCGCTGTCTCGACATCGATCCGTTCGAGCCGTGCGGCATCTCGCTCGAAACGGCACGGTTTCTCGACGCTTATCTGCTGGTGTGTGCGCTCGACGACAGCCCGCCGTTGCCCCACGCCGCCTATATCGAGGCGAATGCGAACTTCGGACGCGTCACGCTCGAGGGGCGCAAGCCGGACCTGCGGCTCACGCGCGACGGCCGCGAAGTGCCGCTCGTCGATTGGGCCGACGAATGGCTGGCGAAAATCGAACTCGCCGCCGATGCACTCGACGCAGTGGCCGGAGGCGATGCGCATCGGCGCGCGCTCGATGCGCAGCGCGCGAAACTCGCGGCGCCCGAGACCACGCCGTCCGCGCGCGTGCTCACCGCGATGCGCGAGCGCAAACAGGATTTCCTCACGTTCGGTCTGGCCCAAAGCCGCGCGCACGCTGCCTACTTTCGCGCGCGGCCGCCTGCTGCCGACGAGGCGCGCGCGGCAACCGAGTTCGCCGAACGTTCGCTCCAGGAGCAGGCCGCGCTCGAGCGCGACACGGACCCGGATTCTTTCGACGCATTCGTCAACGATTACCGCAGCTATACGCTCGAACGCTTCAGCGTTTGAGGGCGATCGGCGATCGGAACCGTTTTCACCGATCGACGGCAAGGCTGCTGCGATCCGGCGCGAACGCCGAGGCGCATTGCGCGTCGAACCGGCATGCCAACCAACGAGGGGCGGTTCGAATGAAGACCATGCCATGGGTAGCCGCGTGCGTACTCGCCGCGGGCTGCTCGACGACGGATCGCGTGACCCCTGACACGATGCAGGCCGCCACCGCGCCGCTCATCTGTGCGCATGCCGACGAATGCGCACGCTGGTGGGCTCGTGCCCAGCAGTGGGTCAGCCGCCACAGCGAATACCCCGTGCAAACAGCAAGCGACTCGCTGATCGTGACGACGGGCCCCGAGGGGGGCAGTGGCAAGCTGGCCTATCAAATTACGAGAACGGCCAACGCCGACGGCTCCGAGACGATCGGCTTCGCCGCCCATTGCGACAGCATGACGGGTTGCCGGCCCGATCCGTGGCAGGCGGCCGCCGAGTTCAAACAGTTCGTCAGGGCCGGCGCGGCGCCGGCCAACTGAGCGCCGAACTCAGTGCGCCATCGCCGGGCCCGCACCGCGCCTTGGCTTGGTCACCCAGACGAGCATCGCGAGCAGCACGAACGCGATACATGAGATCCGAAAGAAGTCGTTGGTCGCCATCATGTAGCCCTGCTGCGTGACGACCTGGTTGATCTGAGCCGTGGCGCTGCTGCCCGCCATGCCGAGCATGCTCAGGGCGTCGCGATAGTGTTGCGTGGCGGCCGAGTAGGCATTGACCGACTCCGACAGCACCGCGTGGTGATAGACGGCATCGTTTTCCCAGTAGGTCGTGCTGATCGCGGTACCGATCGCGCCAGCCAGCGTACGCAGAAAGTTCGAGAGACCCGACGCGCTCGCGAGGCGTTCGTCGGACACGCTCGAGAGCGTGATCGTGGTCATCGGCACGAAGAAACAGGCAACGCCGATACCCTGCACGATGCGCGGCAAGATGACGTGACTGAACGGCACGTCGAGCGTGAAGGTCCCGTTCCAGAGCGAGACGATCGCGAATACGGTGAAAGCGAGACTCGCCACCATTCTCAGATCGAGCCGGTGCATGTTGCGCCCGATGATCGGCGAGAGCACGAGCGCGAGCAAGCCGACCGGCGCGGTCGCCAGACCGGCGAGGCCCGCGGTGTATCCCATGACGGTCTGCAGCCAGAGCGGGAAGATCACCACGGACCCGAAAAACGCCATGTATCCGAAAAAAATGATCATCGCGCCCAGGGCGAAATTGCGGTCCTTGAAAAGGGTGAGGTCAATGACGGGGGTACGTTCCGTCGCCTCCCATATCAGCAGGAACGCCAGCGCCACGGCCGCAGTCAATGCGAGCCCCACGATGAATTGCGAGCTGAACCAATCGCGGTCCTTGCCGAGGTCGAGCATCATCTGCAGCGAGCCCACGCCCACCACGAGCAGGCCGAGGCCCACGCCATCGATGCGCTGGTGCGCGGTGGGCGTCTCGCGGCCACGCAGCAGAAAAAACGCCGCCGAGGCGGAGAGCAGGCCGATCGGCAGATTGATGTAGAAGATCCACGGCCAGCTGTAGTTGTCCGTGATCCAACCGCCCATCACCGGACCGAAGATCGGCGCGACGATCACGGTCATCGCCCACAGCCCCAGCGCAAGGCCGCGCTTTTGCGGCGGGTACGAGCGCATGAGGATCGTCTGCGAGAGCGGCACCATCGGCCCCGAAACGAGCCCCTGGAGCAATCTGAATGCGATCAGCGATTCGAAGTTCGAAGCGAGGCCGCATAGCGCCGAAGCGATCGTGAATGCGAGCACCGCCAGCGTAAAAAGCCGCACTTCGCCAACGCGCCGCGCAAGCCAGCCCGTCAGCGGCACGGCGATCGCGGCCGCGACGGAGTACGACGAGATGATCCAGGTGCCGTCACTCGCGGCAACGGCCAGACTGCCCGAGATCGTCGGCACCGCCACATTGGCGATCGACGTATCGAGCACCTCCATGAAGGTGCCGAACGCCAGGCCCACCGTCAGCAGCGCGAGTGTAGCGCCCGTGAGCGGAGCGGGCGGGTCGGCTCGCCGAGGCGAAGCCGTCGAGGAAGCAGCGTTGCTCATTCATATCCCCTTGAATGGTCCATCGCCACAGCGTCGTGCCGCAGATGACGCCTGCTTGTCGAGCTGGCCGACAATATCGCGCTAATTGGTTGCCATGTCAATATTCACCCATGCAATCATTTCGTCGGCCGTGCGGTAACCTGTGTCCTACTGTAATGAGGCGTAACCCGGCCGGGGCACGCACTGCGCTACCATCGCCGCATCGCAAGCCGGGTCCCACCTATGCAGTCCTCTCGAATTCACGCGCGCACCGCCGCGGGCGGCCGCCTCTCGGTGTTTCCTTTCCTGCCGGTCGTCAAGGCGGCCGCGTTGGCCGCCGCGCTCGCGCTCGCCGGCTGCGCCGTCGGGCCCGATTACCACCGGCCCGCGGCGTCCGTGCCTTCGTCGTTCAAGGAGGCGCCGCCCGGATGGAAAGTGGCCGAGCCGGCCGATCGCCATGACCGCGGCCCCTGGTGGGCAATCTACGGCGATGCGCGGCTCGATGCGCTGATGACCCAGCTCGATACGGCAAACCAGTCGGTGGCCCAATTCGCGGCCGCGTACCGTCAGGCGCGCGCGCTCGTAGACGAAGCGCGCGCCGCGTATTTCCCCACGCTCGGCCTGTCGGGCAGCGCCACACGTTCGGGCCAGCAACTTTCGAGTGCATCGGCGTTCGGCACGACGCGCTCGCGTGTTTCGAACAGTTTCCAGATCGGGCTCGACGCCACCTGGGAGCCGGATCTCTGGGGCAAGGTCAGCCGTTCGGTCAGCGCCGAACGGGCCGGCGAACAAAGCGCCGCGGCCGAGCTCGCGAATGCCCGGCTCTCCGCGCAGGCGACGCTGGCCCAAACCTACTTTCAATTGCGCGCCCTCGATTCGACGCAAAGGCTGCTCGACGATACGGTGAAGGCCTACGGGCAGGCGCTGCAGTTGACGCAAAACCGTTACACACAAGGCGTTGCCGCGCGCTCGGACGTCATCCAGGCGCAAACCCAGTTGCAATCGGCCCAGGCCGCCGCGATCGACAACGGCGTCGCTCGCGCGCAAAACGAACATGCGATCGCCGTACTGGTGGGCGTGCCGGCCTCGACGTTCTCGATCGAACCGATCCCCCTCGAGGCCGAGCCGCCCGAAGTCCCGCTCGAGCTGCCTTCCGCGCTGCTCGAACGGCGGCCCGACATCGCCGCCGCCGAGCGCAAGGCGGCCGCGGCCAACGAGCAGATAGGCGTTGCGATAGCGGCTTACTTCCCGTCGCTGACGCTTTCGGCACAGGGCGGGTTCGAGAACTCAGTGTTCTCGAAGCTGCTCACGCTGCCTTCGCGGTTCTGGTCGGTCGGCCCCACGCTTGCGGCCACGCTCTTCGACGCGGGACTGCGGCATGCGCAGACGGAAGCCGCGCGCGCCGCCTACGATCAGCAGGTCGCGGCCTATCGGCAGACTGTGCTCACGGCCTTCCAGGACGTCGAAGACAACCTCGCCTCGCAGCGCATTCTCGCGCGCGAGATCGTCGTGCAGCGGCAGGCGGTCGATTCGGCCCGGCAGGCGCTCGCCATCGTCACGAACGAGTATCGGGCGGGGACGGTCGGCTATGTGAACGTGTTGACCGCGCAAACCACGGCATTCGCCGCCGAGCAAAAACTGGCCAATATCGCGGGGCAGCGGATGGTGTCGTCGGTCGGGCTCGTGAAGGCGCTCGGCGGCGGCTGGGATGTCGCGCGCATGGCGGGTGAAGCCGCCACTGCGGCGAGCGCCGCGCCCGCCTCGGCACCGCTCGCGCGGTAATCGAGCGCGTTCGCGCTGTCTACCGCGTGTAGTCGAGCGCGACCGTGCCCGTGCCCGTCGGGCGTCCGAGCAGGTTCAAGAGCCCGGCCAGATTGTCGCGCGCCTCGGGGGCCGAGTTCGCCTCGCCGTGAAACGACACGCCGCCGCCCGCGAGCGTTCCGTGACCGCTCAGCAACAACGGACCTTTGAGCGTCGACAGATCGAGCGTGGACGCCGCTCCCTGCGCCTGCAGCACGACACGGTAGGAGCCGAGCGGCTTCACCTGCGAGACGCGCGAGACCATATCGTCGAGTCTCACATCAAAGCGGCCGAACAGGTTCCTGTGGATCAGGTGCCACTCCGTCCACGTAACGTGCACGCTGCCCTTGAGGTCGAGCGTATTGAACGGCGCCCCGAGGCCGTTCAGCAAAGCCGCCGGCAGCGCCATATCGCTCGCGGAGAGCCTGGCGCCGCCGAACGTCGCATCGACGGTTACGGGCCGCGGCATTGCATCGGTCTGCCGCACCCGGAGGTGCAACCGTCCCGCCAACAACGGCCAAAACGCGGTTTCCCACTCGATGCGCCCGGGCAGGACCGTCGCGCCGCTCGCGTCCGGGCCCGCTGCGAGCATCAGTGTCGCGGAGCCGCTCCAAAGCGAGCCCTGCGGCTCGATCAAATTGATGTGCCCCTGTGTCGCCTTGGCCACCTGTGGTGTGATCCATGCGGCTGGAAGCAACACGAGCAGCACGGCGGTACAGGCCACGCCGGCAATCGCGAGCCAAGGCAACGCCGCGGCGATGCGGCGCATCCAGATGTTCATTCGTCGTTCTCTCGGGAAGCGTTTCGCTGCGTGTCAGTGGCCTGCACGCGCGGCCGACGGGGGCTGCAACGATGCCGTCAGATCGACCTGGCCGTCGACCTTGAGGGCCGTCGCATGCGCTTCCGCCACCTGGACCTTGAATTGCCGTCGGGCATCGTCGAGCCACATCGCCCAGGCCGCGAACGACGCATTCTTCAATTCGATGCGCACGGCGTCGCCGGCGAGCTGCACCTGCGGCGAGACGAAGCCGGCCTGCGTCAGCGAAGCGGCCAGCGCATCCTTGAGCGCAAGCCCCGTGGGCGCCGCTCCCTGCGCGGCCGGCGCGAGCGCGCGGGCCTCGTCCGCCTCGGCCGTCATTTGCGCGAGTTCGCGCTGCATGGCCGGCAACGCCGCGCGCAGCTCGGCACGTCCTTGCTGAGCCGGCGCCCACAGCACAGAGTAGGCGATCACGACCGCCAGCAGAGCGCCGCCCCATGTCAGCAGCGTTTTCTCGCGGGCCGTGCGTCCGGCCCAGAACCCCGCCCAAGCGTTGGCGAGCACGGTCAGGGTCTTCATTGTCCGCTCCGGTTTCTGATGGTCCATTTGCCCGTGTTGCTGTCGAACTGGCCCCCAAGGCCGTGCTGCGCGAGCCGTGTCAAAAAGTCCGGATCGGCACTGACGTTCGGCTTGAAGGTCAACTCGAGCCGGCGGTCGTGATAGTCGAGCGCCGCGATGCCATTGACGGGCAGGGACCCGAACGCGGCGGCAAGCCGCGATGCCAGCGAGAGGAAATCGTCCGGCGACATCTGACCTGCGGCAAGCCGCAGGCGCTCGAGCTGCGATTTCATCTGCGCCGGCGGATCGAGGACGGCGGCCGTCTTCGGAAACGCGTTCAGCAGCAATTCGGTCATCTGCGCGTTGAGCGCGTCGCGCTCGCGTGCCAGCATGAACCACTGCACATTCGCACTGACGATGGCGACGACGAGCGACGCGGCGATGAGGCCGATCGGCACGCGCAGCCGCCTCACGGTCGCGCGATCGAGCCGCCATGGCCGAGACTCGAACTCGAACTGGCAAAGATCGAAGCGAGCGTCGAGTGCCGCGCGGGCGAGGCTCTCGAACGACAACGCGGCGGCTGTGGCAGTCGCGGCGACATGGGTACCGTATGGCGCCGGCGCATCGAGCCGCGGCTCGCTTCCGGGCAAGCCGGTGAGCTCGAAGAGCTCGAACGCGTGACCGCCCGCCAGCGCCGACAGCGTCGAGGCGAGCATCGAAGCCGGCACGGCAAGACCCTCGCCGAGTGCACCGCGTGCGATGGCTACTTCGACCCGCGGCTCGTTCGTCGCGAGCGGCGCGGGGGAGCCGCCTGCCGCCGTCTCGGCCAGGATGGCGGGCGCCGTTTCGCCGATCGCGCCGAGCAGCGCGGCCACGACAGGCTGCGGCTCAGCAATGAGCGGTGCGGAGACGACGGATGCGGCGGGCTGCAGCGGTGCTGCCGCCGGCGCGAGTCCGGCTTCGGCAAGCGCCGGTTCGGGCTCGGCGATCGGAGCCGCGCCTGCGGGCGCAGGCAGGCATCGCGTCACCGGAACGGCACGCAAGCTTCGATGTCCCGCCGCCGAGAACGCCTCCACGATGAAACGGAACCACCCCCGGTCGATGACCGCGAGCACGCGAGCGCCGGTTGGAAGCGGCTGCGGATCGAGCGCGACATGGCACGTCGCCGCGTCCTGGATCAGCCGATCCTCCACGACGTTCGGCAGCGCCTGTCTGAGCCGCGGTCCTCTGAGCGGCGGCAGCATCGCCGCAAGCATCAGGACGTCGCGCGCGGCGACGATCAGCACGGTCGTCGATGCGCGCGGCAAAAAGGCGAGTTCCGCGCGGCCCGCGCGTTCCTTGCGGCCGCCCTTGTCGAACAGGACGAAGGGCATCTCGGGCAGTTGCCACTCCTGCGACGGCACTGCCGGGTCGCGCGGTGGCAAAAATACGATCAACGTGCTCAAAGGCCGTTATCTCCTGGTTGGCTCAGGTCTTCGCAAACCGTCTCAAGGCGCGTCTTCGACTCGCACGATGCGAGTCGAATGCGTCAATGGGTCGCGATAGACGAGGGTCGTGCGATCGACTTCGGCGCGCCGATGCTGCACGCGGCCATGGACGAAAAAATAGCTCGTCGTGACGTCGATGGGAATCGAATTCGCGTCCGACGCCTGGGGCGGTGCGCCGGCGCCGCGCAAAGCCAGCGTCACGTCGCCGGTGTTTCGAAAAAATACGGTCTGGCGCCGCGAAACGAATGCCTGTGCCGTCGAAACCGTCATGCCCGGCGTAATAGCGGCGACCACTTCGGCCGGGGCGGTATTCATGTTGATCGGCGTTTGCGTCGGCAACACCGTCACGAACGGGCGCAACCGCTCGACGATCTCCGGTGTAAAGCCCGGTACGTTCAGCAGCGAATCGACGCTCGTCATCTGCAGCGGTACATCGCCCGAGTCGTCGTCGGTATCCTGAAGCCCGGGTTTGCTCGTGAAATTATTGCCTCCCACCGCGCCGCCGAGTTGCTGCGGCTGAGCGTTGCCCGTCAACGGATTGTTCTGCGCCTGAAAACGCGTGGCCGATTGCTTGAGCGACGCGCGTATGTAAACCGCCGTTTTCCTCGCGAGTTGCTGCCCGGCAAAGCCGAACGATTGCAATAAGCGCTGGAAGGCGAGCGTCTGCTGAATGTCGATCTGCAACTGCCCGGGCGCCGGTATGGAGACGAGATTGCGAAGATTGAACTTGCCCTGCGCGTCTTCGATGGAGCCCGATACATACGTGTCTTCGCCTTGCCCCGCCTGCGCGGCGCCGATTTTGCCGAGAAAGTCCGAAAGCTTCGTTTTGGCAATCGGAACCGCCCAGACGCCGCCAAGATACGTGACGGTCGGCGCCGTATCGGCTTCGGCACGCAAAATGAGCCGCGTCCAGTCGAGCGCGCCGCGCGAGACCCATTGCGCCTGCGCCAGCAGACGCTGGTTCTCGATGCGGCGCACCTGGATCTGTTGCCGCCAGAGCACGCTTGCGACCAGTATCGCGGCCAGGGTGACGACGAAAAGCGCGGTGACGATCGCGGCGCCGCGCTCGTTCGCGCGCTCACGCGGCGCGCCAACAGGCGCGCGCGAGGTCATACGGCGGCGAACGGCAGGAACGCGAAGGCGCATCGTCACTCTCCGACCAGAAAGACGCGCTTGATCGGCGCGTGCAGGGACGTGGCGCCGATGCTGAGTTCGAGCCCCTTGACCGCGCGATCGAGCGGCGCGTTGCCGAATTGCGGCACTTTGAGATTGTTGGCGTTTCGCGCGATTTCGTCGCTGACCTCGCTCATCTGCGTGGTCCATCCGACGCGCGGCACGAAGAGCCGCGCGTTGATCGCGCCGACACCGCCGATCAACGGCACCGCGCTCCACGCACCGGCGCCGCTCGAGGCATCGAGCAGCCGGCGCAAGTCCCCGGCCGTCGCGACCGGTGGCGAGGCGTAGCGCGTCACGCGCCCGTTCGCGATCTGATACCTGACCACCTGCAAGCGCGGCGCTTCGCCTGCCATGCCGAAATGCCGCACGATTTGCAGCGTACTGCCGGCGACGGACACGGACGGTTGCCCGACTTCGTCTTCGGTGGCGGCTTCGCGCGCATCGATGCCAACCTGATCGAACAGCTGGACGAAGACCCGCTCGTCTTCCATCGCATTGGTAATCGTCTGTCGCGCCCGAATGATCTGCTCGAGCCCGCGCCATGAGAGCACGGCGATGACAGCGAGAATCGCGATCGCGACCATCAGTTCGATCAAGGTGAACCCGCCCGTGCGCCGCGAGCGCCGCGCGGCATCAGAGCGCACGGTTCGTCTCATTGGCCACCACCGTGACGAGTTGGGCGAGCACGCCGTCTTCCCCCGGTACCGTCACGGAGACCTCGACGCGCCGAAAGACCGGATTGGGCGTTGCCGCGACGCGCTCCGTGCACGACAACGGTTGGTTTCCCTGCGAGCAATCGAACGTGCGCGCGCCGATATCGGGCCACTGCCGGGCGAGATAGAGTTGCGCGAGGGCGTTCTCGGCGCTCCATCCGGCGAGCAGACGCCGGTGCAGGCCGGCTTCGTCTGTCGCGAGCATCGCGCTCGCGCGCAGCGCCGCCGCCAGGGCGACGGCAATGATCGCGAGCGCAACGAGCACCTCGATCATCGTGAAACCGTTCGATCGGACAAGACATCTTGCGCGGCTTGCGCGCCGATTGAGCAGGGGTAGGCGTGCAGGCATCGTCAGCGCACCTCGAAGCGGCCGTTTCCGGTGCCGACGACCGTGACGCGGCCGACCTCCGAAAAAAGCGTGACGGTCACCGCGGCGCCGATGCTTTCCACCCCGAATACGATGCGATCGGGATGGACATCGGAGCCGGGGTAATCGATCGCGACGTCGGTGATGCCGGCTTCCCACCGCCTCTCGCGCAACAGCTCGTCGCGCTGCAGCGGCCGCCAACCGTCGTCGGTACGGATGTCGAACCGGTAGCCGCCCGCCACCGGCTGCCATGCAATCGGCCGCGCCCGCACCTGGGCTTCGTCGGAGGCCGATTCGAACAGCAACGCAAGGCGCTGCGCCTGCTCCTTCAGGTCCGTGCGCGGATTGCGGGTGATCGACACCGACGCGAGCGACACGAGCAGCCCGGCAATCACGAGCACGACGAGCATTTCGAGCAGCGTAAAGCCGCGCACGCGCGCGTACGTGGCTTTACGAAAACACAGGCGGCTCGTCGTCGAATCGGGCATCGTCGGTTACCAGGATGCGGCGTCCAGGGGGCATCGCAACGGACTTATTGCCACGACCCGATATCGGCGTCGTTGCCTTCGCCGCCTGCTTTGCCGTCGGCGCCGAAGCTGAACACATCGATTTCCCCGTGTACGCCTGGATTCAGATACTGGTAAGGATGCCCCCAGGGGTCGGTCGGCAGCTTGTCGAGATAACCGCCGTCCTTCCAGTTATTGGGTACCGGATCGGTCGTCGGCTTGCTGATGAGCGCCTGCAGCCCTTGGTCCTGCGTCGGATAGCGGCCATTGTCGAGCCGGTAGAGATCGAGCGCCTGCCTGATCGAGCCGATGTCCTGCTTGGCGGCGACGCGGCGCGCTTCGTCGGGACGGCTCATGATCTTGGGCACGATCAGCGCGGCCAGAATGCCGAGAATCGCGATGACGACCATGATTTCGATCAGCGTAAAGCCGCGCTGGCGCCGTGCACGCGCCGATTCCAGCTCCATATGACGTCGGGTCCATCTTTGCATCATTCCTACCTCGTTCTCAAAAAGTTTGGCCAAAAACGCCGCTGCGTCCGGCGCTCGATTCGGCCCGTGATTGTAATGTCGGACCGTCCGCGCGCCAGGTCACGCGCAAACCGATCAATACTTCGTACAATGGCTGCATGAACACTCTACAAGTCCGCCTGCTATCTTTTGTCGCCTTCGCGATTCTTTGCGCGACACTAACCTACTGGGTCGTGCTTCTCACCGCCCGGCCGCCGGCCCCGCCGCCCGCCGCATCGGTGGCGCCGGCCGTGTCCGTCGAAGACGCCACCACGCTTTTCGGCGGCAAGCTCACGCGCGAAGTGAACCGGAGCATCAAGCTTTTCGGCATTCTTGCGCTGAGCAAAGGCGCCGCCGCCATCGTCAGTGTCGGCGACGAACCGCCGCACGCGATCTCGCTCGGCGGCCGGCTCGGCGAAGATTCGACGCTTGCGCAAGTGCGCGCGCGTTCGATCATCGTCGACCACAACGGCGCACGCTCCGAGGTATTTTTGCCGAGTACCGTCACGGGCCCCACGATCTACGTGCGCTGATGCGTCGCCAGCCTGTACAGCCTGTACAGCCGGCCCACACGGTACACCCGATACGCCTGCTGGCGTCGTCACCCGCTCGCGGGCGCCTTCACTGAACCATATTGTTCAGATCGATGATCGGCAGCATCACCGCGAGCACGATGACGAGTACGACACCGCCCATCGCAAGAATCAGCAACGGCTCGAGCAGGCTCGTCAGAAACATCGTCCTGCGCTCGAGTTCGCGCGCCTCACCCTCGGCCGCGCGATCGAGCATCGTCGTCACATCCCCCGTCGCTTCACCCGAACGAATCAAATGCACGAGCACGGGAGGAAACGTTTTCACGTTGCCGAGCGAACGCGACAGCGAGGTCCCTTCGCGCACGCGCACGATTGCATCGTCGACGTTGCCTTTCATCGCGCGGTTGTTCAACGTTTCACCGGCTGCCTGAAGCGCGCGCAGGATCGGCACGCCCGCCGCGCTCAGAATCGCAAGCGTGCTGGCGAAGCGCACGGTGTTGTACCCGCGCACGAGCTTGCCGGCAAGCGGCGCGGTCAGCAGCCATCTGTCGAACGCGAGGCGGGGAGCTTGTTGCGCGAGAATGCCACGTACCGCGAACACGACGAGACCTACCCCGATCAGAATCGCCCACCACCAGTGCCGCACGAACCCGGAGAGCGCCATCATGAACACCGTGATGAACGGCAACTGCTGTTTGGTACTGGCGAACACATTCACGACTTGCGGCACGACGTAGCTGAGCAGAAACGTCACGATGCCGAATGCGATCATCGTGACGATGGCCGGATAGGTGAAGGCCAGCACGATTTTCTGCGTGAGTGCGTTGCGCTGCTCGATGTAATCGGCAAGCCGCGACAGCACGAGTCCCAGCTTGCCCGTGTGCTCGCCCGCGGCAACCAGCGCGCGGTAGATATCTGGAAAATCGCGCGGATGTTGCTCGAGCGCGTTGGCGAGCGAATGTCCGCCGAGCACCTCGGCGCGAATCGCGGCGACGAGCTCACGGATGTAGTCGCGCTCGGCCTGTTCGGTCAGCACGGCAAGCGCCTCGTCGAGCGGCAACCCCGCCGTCAGCAGGCTCGCGAGCTGACGCGTGAGAATCGCCTGCTCGCGCTGCGACAGCTTGCGTCCGAGCGCGAGGCGGCGGCTGCGCTCGCCGCGCGCCGCGCTACCCGCGGGCTCGACAACGAGCGGCGTCAGGCCCTGCGTGCGCAGCTGCGCGCGTGCGGAACGGGCGCTGTCGGCATCGAGCACGCCTTTTTGGGCATGCCCGACGGTATCGATGGCTTCGAATCGAAATGCCGGCATGCGTGTTAAGCCCCGCCCGTCACGCGAATCAGCTCTTCAAGCGATGTCACGCCCGACGCGAGCCATCGTTCGCCGTCCTCACGCAGCGTGCGCATGCCTTGGGCGCGGCCGGCCTTCAGAATCTCGGCGTCGGCGGCATTGTGGTGAATCATCGTGCGAATCGCATCGTCGATGATGAGCAGCTCATAGATACCGCGCCGGCCCGAGTACCCCGAGCGGGCGCATTTGTCGCAGCCGACGGGATGCCAGTGCGTGTGCCCCTCCTCGACGCGCTCTTCCTTGCAGACGGGGCAAAGCCGGCGCACGAGCCGCTGCGCGAGCACGCCGAGCAGCGAGGAGGCAAGCAGGTAGGGCTCGACACCCATATCCGTGAGCCGGGTCACGGCGGACGCGGCGTCGTTCGTATGCAGCGTCGCGAGCACGAGGTGGCCCGTGAGCGACGCCTGCACTGCGATTTGCGCGGTTTCGAGATCGCGGATCTCGCCGATCATGATGATGTCCGGATCCTGGCGCAGGATCGAGCGAAGCGCGCGAGCGAACGTCATGCCGATACGCTCGTTGACCTGCGTCTGGCCGATACCGGGCAGGTCGTACTCGATCGGATCCTCGACAGTCATGATGTTGCTCGAGGCCGTTTCGAGCCGCGACAGCGAGGCATAAAGCGTCGTCGTCTTACCCGAACCCGTCGGGCCCGTGACGAGGACGATGCCGTGCGGCCGCGAAATCAGGCGATCGAAGCGCTCGAGCGTATCGGGCCCCATACCCAGCGCCTCGAGATTCAGGTGCTGGGCGTCTTTCTCGAGCAGGCGCAGCACCGCCCGCTCGCCGTGCCCGGTGGGGAGGGTCGACACGCGCACATCGACGGCGCGGCCACCGACGCGCAAGGTAATCCGTCCGTCTTGCGGTAGCCGTTTCTCCGCAATATCGAGCTGGGCCATGATCTTGATGCGCGAGATCAATGCGCCGTGCAGCGCCTTTTTCGGGCGCACGACATCGCGCAGCGTGCCGTCGACGCGAAATCGCACGACCGACGCATTCTCGAACGGCTCGATATGGATGTCCGACGCATGCTCGCGCGCGGCCTGCGTGAGCAGCGCGTTGATCATGCGGATGATCGGCGCGTCGTCTTCCGATTCGAGCAAGTCCTCGACTTCGGGAATGTCCTGCATGAGACGCGAGAGATCGACTTCGCCTTCGACTTCGCCGACGACTTGCGCGGCGCTGCCGTCATGACGCTCGTAGGCGCGGTTGATCGCCTGCGCGAGCTCGTCGGCGGGCAAGCGCACCGCGGTCAACGCGCCGAAATTACGCGCGACTTCCGAAAGCGCCGCTGCGTTCGTGCGGTCGCTGATCCAGACCTCGATGCCTTCGGGCCCTTGATGAGCGACGAGAATCTGGCCGTTGCGGGCAAAGCCGTACGGCAACAGGCGAGCGGCGAGCGGCGAGGGCGCCTCGCGCTCGGCCACCGGTTCCGACGTCGCCTGCGTGACCATCAGCTTCCTCCCTGCGAGACGCCCGGGTTCGACGGGCGAACGCCTTGCTGAGGCGGATTCGCCGTCGACGGATCCGCCGTGCCGGGGGCACCGCCGACAGACGGACTCGCATTGCCCGTGCCCGGCGCGGCGCCACCTTGCTGAGCGGCCCCGGGCGGAGCCGCCATTGCGCCGCTCGCCTGCGGCGTCATGCGCCGCAAGTCGAACAGGTTGCTCGAGGGCCGTGCGCCCTCGGCCGGGCCTGGCGGAACGGTGGGCAACTGCGGCACGTTCTTGTCGCGGATCAGGCGGTTGTCGGTTTGATAGCCGAGTTGCTGATCGCGCATGAGGTCATAGCGGTTTTCCGCGATGGCCGTGCTGTCTTCCAGATCGCGCACGATGACCGGGCGCAGGAAAATCATCAGATTGTCCTTTTGCCGGTTCTTGTTTTCGCTGCGGAACAACTGGCCGATCCACGGAATGTCGCCGAGCAGCGGCACCTTCGAGTTGCTCGCGCTGTAGTTGTCGCCGATCAGCCCGCCGAGCACGACGATCGATCCGTCGTCGGCAAGCACCGTCGACTGCACCGAGCGCTTGTTGATCGAAAAACCGCCGTTCGACGCGCTGTTGTTGATCGTCGCCTGATCGACCGACGATACCTCCGTGTACAGCTGCAGCTTCAATATGCCGCCGTCGGTGATCTGCGGTTTGATGTGCAGCACCGTGCCGACGTCTTGCCGGTCGAATGTATTGAAGGCATTGACGCCCGTCGCGGAGCTCGTATTCGTGGTGTACGACCCCGAGGGAATCGGCACGTTCTGGCCGACGATGATTCTCGCTTCCTCGTTGTCGAGCGTCATGAGGTTCGGCGACGACAGCACATTGGCGTCGCTCGACTGACTGAGGGCCTGCAGCAAGCCGCCCAGCCCGAAGATATTGCCGAAGCGATGCAGCAGGCCGATGTTCAGTCCGTTCGGCAAGATCGGCGTGCTGGATCCCGGATTCAGCGAGCTGATCGCGCTCGAGAGATTGCCCGATGACGCGGCGCCGCCCGCCAGCGCCGTCAGATTGACGATGTTGCTCGTGCTTCCGCCGAAGTTGGACCCCCCGTAGACACCGTTGTTGCCGCTGTTCGACAGCAGCGCGCCTTGCCATTGAATGCCGAGGTTGGCAGCGCTCGATGCTTGCAGCTCGACGATCAGCGCTTCGATATAAACCTGGGCACGGCGCGCATCGAGCTGGTCGATCACCGCCCGCAGGTTCCGGTACACCGGATCGGACGCCGTGATGATCAGCGAATTCGTGGCCGCATCGGCCTGGATCATGCCGCCGGGCGGATTGTTGTCCTCATTGCCGCCGCCTTGCCGATTGCTCGAAAAGCTGCGGTTACCGCCCAGGCCGCCCGAACCCGAGCCCGCGCCCGAGCCATAGTTGCCGCCCATCGAGCCCGAGCTCGACGAGCTGCCGAACGACGAGGGCAGTGGAGGCACACCGGGCGTTCCGGTAGAGGTCGCACTGCCGCCCCCACCACCCTCGTTGAACGAGCCCGCAGTGTTCGATTCGGCGCTCGACCCCGTCGTGCCCTCGGAGCCGCCTTTGCCCATCATGCCGCGCAACGTCTTGGCAAGCTGCACGGCGTTGGCGTTGCGCAGATGCACGACATGCATGTTGCCGGGCTGCGAGCTGGGCGCGTCGAGCTGCTGCGCGAGCTTTTTCGCGGCAGCGAGCCGCGCCTTGTTCGACGCGCGCAAGAGCAGCGAATTCGTGCGCGGATCGGGCGTGACCGAAACCTTCAGCGTTGCGTCGGTGCTGCCGATCGCGCCCGGGTCGAGCAGCTTGGAGAGCTGCTGGGCCACATCGACGGCGATCGCGTTCCTGAGCGGCACGACCTCGATTTGACGACCCGCGGCGTTGTCGACGCCCGCGATGATCGACCCGATGCGCCGCACGTTATCGGCATAATCGGTCACGACGAGCGTGTTGTTGGCGGGATAGGCGGCAATGGTGTTGTTCGGCGAAATGAGCGGCCGCAGGACGGGCAGCAGGTTGTTCGCCGATTCGTTGTGCAGCTCGAAGACCTGCGTGATGACCTGATCGCCGCGCGCCGGCGTGGAATTGCCGAAGTAGGTCGGCACGCCCTGCAGCTTCGCATCGGCCTCGGGCACGACCTTCAGTACGCCGTGGTCCTGCACGAGGGAGAACCCCTGCATGCGCAACGCCGATTCGAGCGTCTTGATCGCCTGCTCTTCGGGGACGGGGTGTTCCGAGACGAGATTCAACTGCCCTTTGACGCGCGGGTCGACGATGATGGTCTTTCCCGTCGCCGCGCCGATCGCCTTGGCCACCTGGTCGATGTCGGCGTTGACGAAGTTGAGCGTGACTTCCGCATGCGCGCCCTGCGCAACGACGAGACCGGCCATCAGCAACGCGGCTGCGATCCGGCGCAATGCCTTACGGTTTCTTATCATGGAATAGGAATCAATGCGAAATTGCTAGGTTGCGGCCCTCGGCACAAAGCCCCGCTCGCGCCCTCGGTCATGCCGCCGCCGAAGTTAAGGTCGAACATTAGCAGCTTTTCATGTCCCGACAATCACAAACCCCGAACTTGGGCAGCGATTCACCGGCTACGATTGCGGGACAAGCCTCGGCGCGCCATTCGTAAGGAAAATGTCGGCGTCGCTGCGCGCTAACCGATCGTTACCTTTTTGTCGGCGGGCAACTGTCTTATGTCTGCCGGCCTGCTGTGCGCATACGGCGCCAGCCGCTATGATACGAGCGGTATTTCGGATCGCACGCTCGCGCGGGCCCGGGGTTTTCCCTTGATCGGCGCGCGGACATGCCATTCGGGCAATTCGAACGACAATAGACTGGGAGGGTCGGTCCGGCGATGAAACGGGCAATCGTCATTCTGGTATTCAGCCTGGCCGGCTGGTCGGCAAGCAGTGCCGCGCGCGCCGATTGCTTCGACGAGGCCGCGCGCTATCAGAAGGTCAACCCGCTCGTGTTGCGCGCCATCGCGTGGCAGGAATCGCATAACCGGCCCGACGCGCTCCATAAGAACGACAACGGCTCGGTCGATTACGGCCTCATGCAGATCAATTCGGTTCACCTGCCCACGCTCTCGCAGTACGGTATCTCCACCGGCACGCTGATGGAGCCGTGCAAGAACGTCTATGTTGCCGCCTGGCATCTGCGCCAGAAGATGAACAAATACGGCAACAGCTGGCGAGCCATCGGCGCCTATCACTCCGAAACGCCCTCGCTGCGCGACCGGTACGCGCGGCAGATCGCCGATATCCTCACGCGCTGGAAGCTCATTTCCGCGTCGCGCTAAGCAGCGATAAGCGCGCCGCGCAGGGCGCGCGGCACCGGCCTTCGCGCGTTTGGTGCACAATGCTCGCTGCGCCGCCTCATTTCCGGGCGTCTTGCACTCTTTCGCCCACTCGATGTCCACCCTCATGAACCAGCCCACCTTGCCCGTCACCGTGTTGTCGGGCTTTCTCGGCGCGGGCAAGACCACGCTGCTCAACCACATTCTCGCCAATCGCGCCGGCTTGCGCGTGGCTGTTATCGTCAACGATCTCGCCTCGGTCAACGTCGACGCCTCGCTCGTGCGCGGTGCCGCCGCGCTCTCGCAGTCCGAGGAACGTCTGGTCGAACTGTCCAATGGCTGCATTTGCTGCACGCTGCGCGAGGACCTGCTCGCCGAAGTGCGCCGTCTTGCCGACGAGCACCGATTCGATGCGCTCGTCATCGAATCGACGGGCGTGGCGGAACCCATGCCGATCGCCGAGACATTCGCCTTCGCGGACGACGACGGGGCCACGCTCACCGATGTCGCGCGCCTCGACACAATGGTCACCGTCGTCGACGCACTCAACTTTTTGCGCGACTACGAATCGTCCGAGGCGCTCGCCGAGCGCGGACTTGCATCGAGCGAGGAGGACGACCGCACGCTCGTCGAATTGCTCGTCGAGCAAGTCGAGTTCGCCGACGTGCTCATCGTCAACAAGGCGGATCTCGTGGATGCCGATTCGCTCGCGCGCTTGCAAGGCATACTCGCCGGGCTCAATCCGCGCGCGCGGCAGATCGTCAGTACCTTCGGTGCCGTCCCGCTCGCCGAAGTCGTCGGTACGGGGCGTTTCGATTTCGACGAAGCGGCAAGCGCACCCGGCTGGCTCGCTTCGCTCAACGGCGATCATGAACACGATCATGTGCACGACGACGGTACGCATGAGCATGGGCATGGGCATGACCACGAACCGGACGGCGAAGCGCAAAAATATGGGATCGACAGCTTCGTTTACCGCGCTCGGCGGCCCTTCTCGCCCGAGCGGCTCTGGGCACTGCTGCACGACAGCGCGTCATGGCGCAATGTGCTGCGCAGCAAGGGCTTTTTCTGGCTCGCGACGCGTAACGATGTCGTAGGTTCGTTTTCGCAAGCGGGCAGTGCATGCCGCCACGGGCCGGCAGGCTTCTGGTGGGCTGCCCAGCCACGCGACGAGTGGCCCGACGATGACGAGCTCGCCGCGGAAATCGCGGCCGACTGGCACGGCGCACCGAACGATATGTCGATCGGCGACCGTCGCCAGGAACTGGTCTTGATCGGCGTCTCGCTCGATGCCGGTCATTGGCAGGCCAAGCTCGACGCCTGTCTCTTGACGGACGAAGAATATGCGCTCGGACCGCTTGGCTGGTCCGCACTTGCCGATCCATTCCCGGCCTGGGACCTCGACGCCGAGGACGAAGAGCACGGCGGCACAGGACAGATCGTTCGTTAGGAATCGCTCGTCAGCGACGAGGGACGAGGCCGACCGGCGCGACGCTTACGCACTCAATAAAAAAACCCGCCTGAGGGCGGGTCTCGAACAAACGTCGAGCTGCAAGCATCAGCGCTTGTTGACCGCATCCTTGAATGCCTTGCCAGCCGTGAACTTGACCGTCTTCGCGGCCGGAATCTTGATGGTCTCGCCCGTCTTCGGGTTACGGCCGGTGCGAGCAGCGCGCTTGCCCGAGCCGAAGCTGCCGAAGCCGATCAGCTGAACCGCGTCGCCCTTCGAGACTGCCTTCTTGATCACTTCGAGAAGCGTATCCAGCGTTTCGCCGGTCTGAGCCTTGCTAGCGCCCGTCTGAGCCGCGACGGCGTCGATCAGTTCCTGTTTGTTCATTAACGTTCCTCTTTATCAGATTGAAATGACACGGACAGCGCGAACACGCGCCGTTATACGTACGCAAGCTGTGCCGTCGAGTAGCTGTGGCGAAGCCAGCGCCCCCGGCTGCCGCGAACCCAGCGCGCGGCCGTCGTGCGGCGCTTGCTATGATAGCTCAGCGCAAACCCAATAACGGCAAGGGTTTCAAAGAATTTAACGCTTCTTAACCTTGTCGGTGCTGGGTTTCCCGCATTGTCGTACCCGAAAAGCCCGTCTGCCAAGGGCTTTCGGGGTATCGGCGAGCTGCGACGTTGGATTTTGCCAACGTTCGGGGAAAGCCCGGATGACGGGCGCCCGCAGCGGTTTCGCCGTCATTCGAACTTCGTGCCGCATGCCCGGATCGAGCCGGGCCGGCCGCAACCGCCTCATGTTCTCCCTGCCATGACTCATCCACTCGTGCCCGCCACCCTCGCTTTTCGCGGCGACGGCACACCGTACTCGCCGCGCTTCGACGACATTTATCACAGCGCGTCAGGCGCGCTCGCGCAGGCGCGGCACGTGTTCCTCGGCGGCAATGCATTGCCGCAACGCTGGCAAGGACAGCGCCTTTTCACGATCCTCGAGACGGGATTCGGCATCGGCGTCAATTTCCTCGCCACCTGGGCCGCATGGCGCGCCGATCCCGGGCGTTGCGAGCGGCTTGCGTTCGTGTCGGTCGAAAAGCATCCGTTTCCGGCCGCCGATTTGGGCGCTCTGCACGACAAGCTCGTTGCCGGCACAACCATCGCGCCGCTTGCCGCCGAGCTCGTGAAAGCGTGGCCGCCGCTCATCGGTGGCATCCATCGGCTTTCGTTCGAGGGCGGCCGCGTGACACTGACGATCGTGTTCGGCGATGCGCTCGAATGGCTGCCCAAGCTCTGGCTGCGCGCCGATGCCTTTTATCTCGACGGCTTCGCCCCGGCCAAGAATCCCGATATGTGGGCGCCATCCGTGTTCAAGTCGCTGGCGCATGTGGCCGGCACCTTCGCCACGCTCGCCACCTACACTTGCGCGGGAGATGTTCGGCGGGGGCTCGAAGCCGCCGGCTTCGCCTGCGAAAAAGCGGCTGGTTTCTCCGGCAAGCGCGACATGCTCGTCGGCCGCTTTGCTCCCCGCTGGCGTGTTCGCCGGCACGAACCGCCGCTGCCGTTTTCGGTGGCGCAACGTCACGCCGTCGTCATCGGTGCGGGCATGGCCGGCTGCGCGCTCGTGGAGCGATTGGCCGCGCGGGGGTGGCAGGTCACATTGCTCGACCGGAACACCCGAATGGCGAGCGAAGCGTCGGGCAATCCGGCGGGCGTATTTCATCCATTGCTCTCGCGCGATGAAAGCGTCGCTACACGCATCTCGCGCGCTGGCTTTCTCATGGCGTTGCAGAGTTGGCGCGCGCTCGAAGCGCGCGGTCACGATTTCGCACGTACCGATCGAGGCCTGCTGCATCTGCCGGCCGATGCGCACGAAGCGCGCTCGCTGGCCGATGCGATCGATGCCTATCGCTATCCCGATACGTTCGTTCGACACGTGTCGTCCATCGAAGCAACCGACCTTGCCGGTGTGACGCTCGGTCGCGACGGCTGGTTCTACCCCCGAGGCGGCTCGCTCGATCCCGCCTCGCTATGTGCCGCGCTGTGCGCCGAGGCCGGCACCGCGCTCGATTGGCGTGCCGGAGTTCGAGTCTCGCGCATCGAACGCGAAGGCTCCGCTTGGAGCGTGCTCGATGAAACCGGCCATGTCCTCGCCCGCGCCGAAGTCGTCGTGTTCGCCAATGCTCATGAAGCGGCGCGGATCGCCGGTCTGCGTCACAACCCAACGCGGATCGTGCGTGGACAACTGACGCGGCTACCTATCGGTACGGACCTGCGTGTGCCGTTGATCGGCGAGGGTTATGCCGTGCCGCTCGCCGACGGGTTGCTTGCGGGCGCAACCTACGGGATCGACGACGCCGACAGCACTTCGCGCGAACTCGATAACGCGGAAAACATCGCCCGACTCGCGCAACTCGTGCCGGCGTGGGCGGAGCAACTTGCGGCGCTCGATACGTCGGCTCTCGCCAGCCGTGTCGCATTCCGCTGCGTGACGAGCGACCGTCTGCCGATGATCGGGCCGCTCGCCGACGAAGCGCTGTGCGCGCAGCACGCCAGCGCATTGGCCGGTGCGTGGCCGCTCGATCTGCATCGCTCGCCGGGCCTTTACGGGGCATTTGCCTTCGGTTCGCGGGGACTCGTCTGGTCGACGCTCGCCGCCGAGCTCGTCGCCTCACAGCTGGAAGGCGAGCCATGGCCCATCGAACGCGAACTGGCCGAAGACCTGGATCCGGCCCGCTACTTTCTGCGGGCCTTGCGCCGGGGCAGTGTGCAGCCGTCATGAACCTGGAGAGGGAGCTTATCCACCGAGAGCTGTGGATAAGCCATCGAAGCCAACATGAAATGGCTGTGAACGGAGCGTGGACGTAAACGGGACAACTTGCCGATTCGCCGGAAGCGATGAAAGTTGTTCTCGGAAAGGGCTGCCGTCCGCACATGCTGCCCGTGCGGTTATGCGGTCGGCAACTGCTTGATTCGCCTCGGTAAACGGCCGTTATCCACAGAAATGGCCGGGCCTTGTTAACTGCTACTACTTGTATACATACGTAAACCTGTAAACTCTAGAGCCCCGCGTGCCGCTGCCGGAAACGACGAGCCGCAGCGGGGAATATCGACCGCAACCATCGGATGAATTTTCCTATTCGGTTCTCGTTGACGATCATTCCTACCGAATTGACCGCCGTTCGATGTGGATTCGTTCCAAATCGAGCAAGCTGTGGCACAATCCGCGTTTCTTCCAGCATGAGTTGCGCGTTGGCGAATCGAGGCACCACTCGCCAACGGAACGGCGCCAGCCGAATCGGAATCACAGACGAGAGCGGCAGCGTCCCGTCCTAATTGTCCCGCCGGGGAGCGAGCTCGCCGGCACATCGTCGTTGCGCGCGGCTCGAAGCCCAGCGCCCGCGACCCTCATCGAACCCGCCGGCGCGGTGCGCCGGTTCGGCAAATACACTGATCCGACATGCCGCTTCGTCCTCTCAGGCGGAGCGGACTGTCCGTAAAGGAGAAGCTATCTCATGAAATCGGCGTTTTCCTTCCTTCCGAGCTGGCCGTTCGCGACGAATGCGGTCTTCTGGGCAGGACTCGCCTTGCTCGTCGCAGGGCTGTGCGGCGAGCTCTGCTATCGCGCATGGCGCCTGCCGCGTATTTCGGGCTATGCGGTCATCGGACTCATCGCCGGTTCGGCCGGGGTCGGCGCCATCGATGCCGGCATGGGCGCGACATCGCGGCTTTTACTCGACGTCGCATTGGGCCTGCTGCTGTTCGAACTGGGCAGCCGTCTCGATCTTCGGTGGATTCGCCGTAACCCCTGGCTCATCGCCTCGAGCCTCGCCGAGGCGACGCTCACCTTCGCCCTCGTGCTGATCGTCTTGTTGTTCGCCAAGGTGGCGCCGCCGGTCGCAACGGTGCTGGCTGCCATTTCGATGTCGACTTCGCCCGCCATGGTGATTCAGCTCAAGACGGAGTTGCGCGCGGAAGGGCAGGTGACGCAGCGGCTTCTCACGTTGACGGCGCTCAACAGCATGTATGCGGTCGTCGTCGAAAAGCTCGTCTCGAGCTGGCTGCACCAGGAAGTGTACGGAAACGTTTTTGCCACGATCGTCCAGCCGGTCTATCTGCTCGTCGGCTCGCTCGTCGTCGCCTATCTGCTCGCGCGCGCCTGCATGTTCTTTTTCAAACGCATGAATATGCAAGACGAGCATTCGTTCGTTGCGCTGTTCGGCCTCGTACTGCTTGCGATCGCGATCGCGAATATTTTCAAGCTTTCGACGATCCTGAGCCTCCTGGCCGCCGGCATCATCGTCAAAAACCTCGAGCAAAAGCCGCAACTGTGGCCTCAGCATTTCGGCACGGCCGGATGGCTGCTGACGGTGATTCTCTTCGTGCTGACGCTGACGTCGTTCGAGTGGCACGATATCGCGCTCGGTGGCGTGGCGGCGCTCGGCCTCATCGTCGCGCGCTTCGTTGCGAAGCTCGTCGGCGTGCTGGCGTTCGCGAAACCGAGCGGCCTGGGGTGGAACCAGGGCATCGCGCTCGGCGTGTCGCTCGCGCCGATGTCGGCGCTTGCCTATCTGCTGGCCGACGACACTTATCAGCTCTATCCGCAGTTCGATCCGACGCTGCGTGCCATCGTCATGTGTTCGATCGCGGTGCTGCAGATCGTGGGACCATGGATCGTCTACCGCAGCCTGACGCTCGTCGGCGAGCGCCGCGAGTAAGCGCCGCTGCGCGCCGCATCTTTTGCTCGTATCTGCCCGCATAACAGGACACGCACATGGCACTCGAAACCTTTGTCAATTCCAAGCCTTTCACATTCGGCGTCGAGCTCGAGATCCAGGTCGTCAATACGCACGACTACGATCTGACCAAAGCGGCGTCGGACCTCATGCGCCTCGTCAAGGACTACAAAGGCCCGGGCAACATCACGCCCGAGATCACCGAAAGCATGATCGAGCTTTCGACCGGCATTTGCACCTCGCATGAAGAGGCGCTCGCGCAGTTGCGCTCGATCCGGGACACGCTCGTCGCGGCGGCCGATCATCTCAACGTCGGTCTTTGCGGGGGCGGCACGCACGCGTTCCAGCAGTGGAGCGAGCGGCAAATTTTCGATGCGCCGCGTTTTCAATATCTGTCCGAGCTCTACGGGTACCTCGCGAAGCAGTTCACGGTTTTCGGCCAACACGTGCATATCGGCTGCCCCGATCCCGACAGTGCGCTCTTTCTGTTGCACTCGATGTCGCGCTTCATCCCGCATTTCATCGCGCTTTCGGCTTCGTCGCCGTATGTGCAGGGTGTCGATACCGGCTTTCATTCGGCCCGCCTGAACTCGGTATTCGCATTCCCGCTGTCGGGGCGCGCGCCGTTCGTGCTGACCTGGGATGCCTTCGAAGAATACTTTTCGAAGATGGTCGCAACCGGCGTCGTCAACAGCATGAAGGATTTCTACTGGGACATTCGGCCCAAGCCCGGTTACGGCACCATCGAGGTGCGGGTGATGGACACGCCGCTATCGGTCGATCGGGCGGCGGCGATCGCCTGCTATATCCAGACGCTTGCGCGCCACTTGCTCACGGACAAACCGTTCATTCCGAAAGAGGACGACTACCTCGTTTATACGTTCAACCGTTTCGAGGCGTGCCGCTTCGGCCTGGGCGGTACTTGCATCAATCCGCAAACCGGCGAACGACGCACGATATTCGAAGATATCCTGCAAACGCTCGACGTCATTGCGCCGCATGGCCGAGCACTTCAATCGACGGCCGCGCTCAACGAAATTGCCGCAATCGCCCGCGGGCAAGTGAACGATGCCGCGTGGCTGCGCGACGTGGCGTCGAAAGAAAAGTCGCTGCACGAAGTTGTCCGCCAGCAATGCATCCAGTGGCGCAGTGCTTAGGTTTACCGTCTTGACTCGTATACAAACGTAGTAATAGTTAACAAGCGACGCTCATTTCTGTGGACAACCTTGATTTTGCGTGCGGTCTCAAAGGGATAGCGCTGCGATAACCAGGTGGACGAGCGGTGCGCAGTGCTTTTGGTCTGCTGATAACTTCGACGCAATTTTTTACGCGGCGAGGTTATCAAGAAAGACGCCACAATCGGCCAGCACGGTTATACAAACGTTATCCACAGCTTGGTTGCCAATACATGGCTGTGCGGTCGCCTTTACTCGCTTAAAATGGCGCGTCCGGTCGCGAAGTATCGAAGAGTAAAATCAGTTGGCCCCAAGAGAGGGGGCGGGTCGTCCCACGGAAGGTTGCGGCGTGTCGAGAGGCACTGCGCGCGCGTAACCGGATCGGCAGCGGCAATGCTGTCACTGGCGAAAGCGAACAATGACTATGAGTGAAGGTGTTTTTACAGAACGGGCGAGTGGGCGCGTGACCCACAGCCTGTTACGGTTGGGCACGGCAATGCGCAGCCAGGCGTGGGAATGGGCTGAAAGTGTGGGACTCACGCCGACGCAAGGCGAAATTCTCATGCTGCTCATGCAGCGCAAGGCGCCGCTGCGGCTTGGCGAGATCGCGCGCGAAACGGCGCTGACGGCTGCCACGACGAGCGATGCGGTGAGCACGCTGGAGGCGAAAGGGCTGATCGAAAAGCGCCGTGCGCTCGACGATGGCCGCGCATTGGCGGTTCGCTTGACGGCGCGGGGCCGAACGGCGGCCAAGCGTGCGCAGCAATGGCCTGAATTTCTGAATTCGGCGGTCGGCAAACTGGCCGATGACGAGCAAGCCGTGTTTTACCGTACGCTACTCAAGATGATTCGACATCTCGAGGTGCAAGGCGACATGCCCGCGCATCGGATGTGCATGACATGCTGCCACCTCGTCACGAGCAAGAACCCGAAGAAGACGCCGCATCGATGCACTGCTTTCGGGCAGGACATCGGCGACATCAATCTCCGCCTCGACTGCGAGCGCCACGAGCTGGCCGATTTGCCCACGCAGAAGAAGATCTGGAAGATCTTCGCGCAACAGACCTGACAGACTTCGCGCGGCGCGGCCGAGCCCGGCGATCATGGCCCGCGGCGGTCCGTTTCCCGTTTTATTGCGGACAACGTTGAACGAAGATGTCGTCAACGTGTACGATTTCGCTTTGTGACGTGTGTCACGTCATGTGTCGACGCGGCGCCTATTGGCGCCGCGTTTCATATCGATCGCTGTTCTGGTCCCGCCAGCGGTCCGTGATCGAAAATGCTCGCATAGGCGGCGACGCTCCCGCGCCGCGATGGCGACATGGAAGCTATTCAGAGGATTCGTCGATGAGTTCACGCAAGTTGGTCGTGCGCCGCTCGGGGGTGCATGGCAAGGGGGTTTTTGCCGCTCAACCGCTCAGGGCTGGCGAGCGCCTGCTCGAATACAAAGGGCAACGGATCTCATGGAAAGAGGCGGTGCGCCGGCATCCGCACGATCCGGACGAACCGAATCACACGTTCTATTTCGCACTCGAAGATGGGCGTGTGATCGACGGTAACGTGGACGGGAACAGCGCACGATGGATCAATCACTCGTGCTTGCCCAACTGCGAGGCCGAGGAAATCGAAGGGCGCGTGTTCATTCAGGCGCTGCGCGACATCTCCGCCGATGAGGAGCTGTTCTACGATTACGGGCTTGTCATCGACGAGCGCCAGACCAAGAAGCTCAAGAAGGAATACGCGTGCCATTGCGGGGCACGCAAGTGTCGGGGCACGATGCTCGCGCCGAAGCGAAACGGCAAGGCTTGATCAGAGCCGGTAAGAGCTGGTGCGTTCCTCGCGAACGGGACCGGATTCGCGGCTCGGCTCGCGATCGTCATGGTTCGGCGCAAGCGGAATGCGCACCACGAAACGCGCGCCGCCGTCCGGGGCATCGGCGTAATGAACGCTGCCAGCGTGCAGATCCATGATGTCGCGCACGATAGCGAGCCCGAGACCCGCGCCGCCGTCAGCGGCATCGTCGGCGTTATCCTGCCGGTCACCGCGGAAAAAGCGCTTGAACAGATCGGTTTGTAGTGCCACGGGTACGCCCCTGCCGTTGTCTTCGACCGCAATCTCGGCAATGGGCGTATGGGCGGCCGTGACGGTGCGCGTAACGGTGACGGTGACCCTTGCCCCATCGAGGCGGGTGCTCGGCACGTACTTGAGCGCATTGTCGAGTAGATTGGCGATCACTTCGCGCAACAGCACGGGATTGCCCTTTACGACGAGCGAAGAATCGTTCGTCGGATCGTCGAGACGCTGAAAGCCAAGGTCGACGCGCGCCGCGAGCGCGCGAGGCACCCACTCCGCCCCCGTTTCGAATGCGAGCGCCGCGATATCGACATCGACGAAACGCGCGGCCTGCGCCCCCGGTTCTGCGCGTGCGAGCGACAGCAATTGATTCGAGAGCCGCACGGCGCGATCCGCCGCCACGCGCAATTCACGCACGGATGCGAGCGACTGCGCGAGATCGCGGGCTTTCACGGCTTGTTCCGCATGCAGCTTGACGGCCGTCAGCGGTGTGCGCAACTGATGCGCGGCGTCCGCGATGAATTTGCGTTGGGCGTCGAGTGCGGTCTTCAGGCGATCGAGCAGGGCGTTCAATGCGCTCGTCAACGGGCGGATTTCGAGCGGCACATGCGTTTCGTCGACGGGCTCGAGCGACATGTGCGTCTGGCGGTTCAGCGAATCGGCAAGCGTCGTGAGCGGGCCCAATTGCTGATTGACGACGCGCCAGACGATGCCCCAGCCGGCGAGCAGCAGCAGCAGGAGCGGCATCATGATCGCGACCAGGAATTCCGCCGCGATGCGATAGCGATGACGCAGCGGTTGCGCGACCTCGACGACGATCGGCTTTTTGCCGCCATCCTGCGGGACGCGAACCTGGGCGACGCGCACCAGCATGTCACGATGGTGCGTTTCGAAAATCGACGCGTAACGTGTCTCGCGCACGCTCGAGCCTATGAGCGGAAGATCGGGATCGCCGGCGAGATCACGTTCGCCGTCGTTGATGCGATAGATCAGATGCTGCGGGGGATCGGAGAACATCGCGCGCGCGAGCGGCGGAACAACGATGCGCGCGTTGGGGCCGGCGATCTGGACTTGCTTGGAGATGGCGGTAGCCAGGTCGGCGAGCGACCGATCGATGACGTGCTGCGTGTATTGCCACGCGAGCCAATACGCGATGAGGCCGCTCATCAGGGCGAGCAGAGACAGCGGCGCCGCCAGCCGCCGCAAGAGAGAACGACGCAAACTTGTCGCGGCGGCGTGAGGCATGTTCGACCGGCCAGGGCCCTACATTCAGGACGCCTGACGAATCTCCTGCAACAAGTAGCCGAAGCCGCGCACCGTCACGATTTCGACGCGACAGTTTTCGAGCTTCTTGCGCACCCGGTGCACGTAGACCTCGATGGCCGTATCCCCGAGGTCTCCGCCGAAGTGAGTCAGATGGTCCTGCAACTGCGCCTTGCTGACGACCCGGCCATGGCGCAACAGCAGCATTTCGAGCACGGCGAATTCGCGCGGCGAAAGCTCGAGCGCCTTGTCTTCGTTGAAGATGCGGCGATCGACACCCGACAGGCGCACGCCGCCCAGCGAAACCTCCGGGCGCGGTACGTCGTTGGCGGGGCCGCTGCGGCGCATGACAGCACGGATGCGCGCTTCGAGCTCGGCGGGCTCGAACGGCTTGAGCATGTAATCGTCGGCGCCGGCATTGAGGCCTTGCACGCGGTCGCTCAGGTCGTCTCGTGCCGTCAGCACGATCACGGGCGTGTGTCGGTTGCCCTGCCGGAACCGCGAGAGCAGCGTCATGCCGTCGATACCGGGCAGGCCGAGATCGAGGATGATCAGTTCGTGGCGGTTTTGCGTGAGAGCCTGTTCGGCGAAGATCCCGTCGTGAACCATGTCGACGGTGAATCCGGCTTGTTCGAGGCTGCTTTGGATGCCGCGTGCGATCGGGCGGTCATCTTCGATCAGGAGGAGTCGCATGGAAGTCGCTCAAGTACAATGGGTTACGCATTCAACGCGCGCTGGGGTCAACGTGCCGGCACGCGGTTCGCTGAAGCCTCGTCGCCACAGTCGAGCGCGAGCCGCTTGCCACGCCGGGTCCGCCCGGGCACCCATGCAGCCGTCACCTCAACCATGTCCGATATTACGATCAACGAACTCGAAGCGGCGATCAACTTCTGGCGCGCCCGCTCGCCATCGAGCGGCGACGAACTCAGCCTGTGCAAGGAGGCCAGTGCGCTCTCCAAGCCGTATGCGTTGCTGATTGTACAGCGTCGGGGGCATATGCCGGTGGAAGCGCTGGAGGCGCCTGCCCGCGCGGCCTGGGACGGGTATCGCCAGGCCATGGACGGCGAGGCGGGGCGGAGCGACGGTTGATGGCCGGGGGATGGCGGGGGATGGCCCCCTGCGCCGATTTCTCAGTTGCGCTGCAACGTACGCGCTACGTCGTCGATAAAGCGTGCGAGCACGAGATCGCGCTCGGTCACGCCTTGCGCTTCGTGCGTGGATAGCGTGATGTCCACAGTCTGATAGACGTTGAACCACTCGGGATGGTGGTTCATTTCCTGGGCCTTGATGGCCACGCGGGTCATGAACCCGAACGCTTCGTTGAAATCGGCGAATTTGAACTGGCGGTGAATGGCGTCGCGGCCGTTGACGGGCAGCCAACCTTGCAGCTCGGTCATCTGCCGGGCACGTTCCTCGGAAGTCAGCTTATGAATCATGGGAATTTCCTCTCAGTGGGGCGGCCCGGCGGCGCTCAGCCTCGCCGCGACGGTCGCCAGCCCAACAGGCATTTTTTCACAGATCCCGCAGTGATGTACCCCGTGCGGCTTTTCGTCGGACATGCGCCGGAAAGCCGGCTAAATCGCGCGCGATCGGCGCAATTGGGTGGCGTGTCTGGCAGCGCCGTGCCGGCTCGATCGCTCAAGTGGCCCATTGCGCTTCCGCGAGCTTGAACGCGGCGGCGATAGGCGGCTCGTCCATGCGTGCCGCGAGCGCGATCAACGTGAGTTCGGTCGGCACCGTGATGCCTTCGACTATCGTAAGCCCATGTGCGTGCGCTTCGGCAAGCGCGATCGAGTCGCGCGCGAGCGTCAGCCCGACGCCCGATTTCACGAGATCGAGCATCGAGGTTTCCTGATCGACCTCGGCAACTTTGATGGGGCTCGCCCCGGCTTCGGCGAAGCGGCGCGACAACAACCGCTGATGCGCCGATGCGGCCGGCGTCCAGATCCACGGCAGCGCGGCCAGCGCGCGCCAATCGCTTGCCCGGCTCACACGGTCCTTCCAGCCGGCCGGCGCCAGTACGCGGTATTGAAAACGCGTGAGTGTGGCCGTGTGGAAGAGTCCTTCGGGCATGCCGTCTTCGACGGGTTGGCCGATGTAGTAGCCGACATCGAGCTCGCGGGCGCGGATCTCCTGCGCCACCCAGCCCGACATCCCATGACGTAGCGCGGTTTCGATCTGAGGATAGGTTTCCACGAGCTGCTTGAGAAACCCGCCCAGGCGCAGGAAATGGGGATCGAGAATCGTACCGATACGCAGCTTGCCGCGCACTTCCTGGCGCAGCGCGGCCGCCGCCCGCTCCACATCGCCGGCCGCGGCGAGCGCGCGTTCCGCGTGGGGCAGCAGCACTTGTCCGTCGCGCGTCAGAACGAGCCCATGCGCCGTGCGTGAAAACAGCGCCACGCCGAGCGCTTCCTGCAAATTCTTCAGTTGAAGACTGACGGCCGGCTGGGTGAGGTGCAACTGCGTGGCCGCCCGCGTCAGATTGCCGACGCGGGCGACGGTGACGAACGCACGCAGCAATGTCAGGTCCATGCCGCGATATTAGCGCGGCTTATATCGCAATTGAACAGAACTCATTGGATTTCCCTGATCGCGGGCGCGTACGCTTGCGAGCGACGAGCAACCGCGGGGAGTGCGCCATGGACAAAGAGACGATTTCAGCCGGCGAATTCGACTATGTGATCGTCGGCGCGGGCACCGCGGGGTGCGTTCTTGCCGCGCGGCTCAGCGAGGACAGCAGCGCAAGCGTGCTGCTGATCGAGGCGGGCGGCAAGGACGATTATCACTGGATTCATGTTCCAGTCGGCTACCTCTACTGCATCGGCAACCCGCGCACCGACTGGCTCTATCGCACCTGCGCCGAACCGGGCCTGAACGGGCGCGCGTTGTCGTATCCGCGCGGACGTGTGCTCGGCGGCTCGTCTTCGATCAACGGCATGATCTATATGCGCGGTCAGCGCGAGGATTATGACGAATGGGCCCGCATCACAGGCGATGCTTCGTGGTCGTGGGATGCGGTTCTGCCGGTCTTCAAGCGCAGCGAAGATCACCACGCCGGCGGCGATACATGGCACGGTGCGGGCGGTCCCTGGCGCGTCGAGCGGCAACGCCTGAAATGGAAAGTGCTCGAGGCGTTTCACGAGGCCGCTCAGCAGGCGGGCATTCCCGCCACCGACGATTTCAATCGCGGCGACAACACCGGCGTCGGCTATTTTGAAGTCAATCAAAAGCGCGGCGTGCGCTGGAATGCATCCAAGGCGTTTCTGCGGCCGGCGCTTGCTCGGCACAATCTCACGGTCGTGACCGATGCGCACGTGAATCGGCTCGTGTTCGAGGGCAGGCGGTGTGTGGGTGTGGCCTATCGGCGCGGCAGCCCCGGCGTCGGCGACGGGGGAATGCGCGAGTTCGTCGCGCGTGCGCGCGGCGAGGTCGTCGTCGCAGCCGGTGCCGTCAATTCGCCGCAGCTGCTCGAGCTGTCGGGCATCGGCAACGGCGCGCGTCTTCAGCGGCTCGGTATCGGTGTCGTGCAGGATCTGCGGGGCGTCGGCGAGAACTTGCAGGATCACTTGCAGTTGCGCATGGCCTACCGCGTGCACGGCGTACGCACGCTCAATACGCTGTCGGCTCACTGGTGGGGCAAGCTGTGGATCGCCGCGCAATATGCGTTCTCGCGCAGCGGCCCCATGTCGATGTCGCCTTCGCAGCTTGGCGCGTTCGCCAAGTCGTGCCCCGACGATTTGTCGATCACGCGTCCCGATATCGAATATCACGTGCAGCCGCTCTCGCTCGACCGCTTCGGCGAGCCGCTGCATCGCTTCAATGCGTTTACCGCATCGGCTTGCCATCTTCGGCCGACTTCGCGCGGCAGTATCCACCTTCAATCTCCCGATGCGAGCACGCCGCCGCTCATTGCACCCAACTATCTGTCGACCGACTACGATCGCCATGTGGCCGCCAATGCACTGCGGCTCACGCGGCGCATCGTGGCTTCGCCGGCACTCGCCCGCTACATGCCGCAGGAGATCATCCCGGGCATCGAGTTCCAGACCGAGGACGAGCTCGTCAAGGCAGCCGGTGCGGTAGGCACGACGATCTTTCATCCGGTCGGGACCTGCCGCATGGGCGTTGCCGACGATCCCGCCGCTGTGGTCGATTCCCGCTTGCGCGTGATCGGGGTGGCGGGGCTGCGCGTTGTCGATGCGTCGGTAATGCCGACAATCACATCGGGCAACACGAATTCGCCGACGTTGATGATCGCGGAGCGTGCGAGCGAGATGATTCGCGCCGACCGGCGAGCGGATCCGGGTGTATCCACGATCAATGCCGATCGACAGGTTGTGCCCGGCGCAGTGGACGTATCGGCTGGGCAATCAGTCGGGCGTCTCACCGACGCGAAGGCATAGTCCGTAGCCGGTGCACGGCGAGCGTCGATGAAAAGCTTTTCGGTGCAGTGGTGTCCGCTTCGTGAAAACCGGCCATATGCATTGGCGCAATGGCTAGAGTTCCCACTGTCGAAATCAAGCGGTGCGGGAGCCTCTCTCATGGGAAACAACATCGGACCGACTGGCCCCCGTGCGACGGGCGGAAGTGACGGTGAGCCGGCTCATCCGGTGAATCAGGCTGCCGAAACGCCGGCGCACGCGCCGACGCCTCGCGCAACCCCCAGTGCACTCCTCGCAAAACTCGTTGGGCCCGTGCAGAGAATGGCGGGTGCCATGCGCGGTTTCCGGACTTCCTCATCAGCGGATGATGCGCGCGCGGCCGAGTTGCGCGCCAAGACGCTCGATCACGCGCGGAAATCCTGGCATGCATGCACGATGGACAACGGCAACTACGCCCACATCCTGGACTCGATCGCGCGCTCGATCACATTCGACGGGCTGTTCGACGAACCGCCGCCGCTCGGCCATGTTTCGGGCGGCGCCCCGAAGCGGGTAGCCGAGCATCCGGCTCACCAAGCCGTCGACCCGAGCAACGTCGAGGAGCTGCGGACGGTATTTTCGGACATGCTGGCGTTGTCATCGAGCCTCCCAGCCCATAGCCAGCGCCACTGGGTCGCAGCGCTCGTCCGGATTGCGGGCATGCTGCCGCACTCGCAAGGAGAGCAAAGCGAGCGACGCCAGGCGCTGTCAGCTGCACGACAGGCATGGGACAGACGGAAAATCCACGCCGCGGATTACGCGGGCATTCTTTCGATGCTCGGCCGAGGCGCCGGTTCGGCGAATCCAAAGGTCGACCCGGAATTGCTCGACGACATTTCCATGGAGTCCTTGAAATTGCCTGTCCCGTTCAGAGAGGCGCTCGCCCGCTCGCTGGAGCAGGCGGCCATTGCGCCCGAACAGGAATAGTCCGGCGGTTCGAGTCCCGGGTTACGTAAACAAACCTAAGTGCAAATCCCGATGAATGCGCTGCATCATTGGGGAGACAATCTCCGATGCCGCATGGTGCGGGGCCGACCTTCCCGCAATGATGCACCATGCCAAAAAAATGGCGGGGCTTGCGTCTTGACACTCAAACCCCGTTCCGATGCGACGCGCCCACCCGGCGCGCGTGACAAAGCGGCGCTTCGCCTGACTTCGGCATGGAAGGGGACATGATTCTCGGCGACACGATTCTCGAAACGCGCGGGCTCACCAAGGAATTCAAAGGATTCACGGCCGTGAACGGCGTGAACCTGCGCGTGCGCCGCGGCTCGATCCATGCGCTGATCGGCCCGAACGGCGCGGGTAAGACGACCTGCTTCAACCTGTTGACCAAGTTTCTCGAACCCAGCGCGGGCCAAATCGTTTTCAACCATGTCGATATCACGCGCGAGCGGCCCGCCCAGATTGCGCGCCGGGGCATCATTCGTTCGTTCCAGATATCGGCGGTGTTTCCGCATTTGACGGTCTTGCAGAACGTTCGCGTGGGTTTGCAGCGTACGCTCGGCACCGCGTACCACTTCTGGCGCTCGGAGCGCACGTTGGAGGCGCTCGATGCGCAGGCCCACGATCTGCTATCGCAGGTGGGTCTGACCGATTTTGCCGATACGCCGACGGTCGAGTTGTCGTACGGCCGCAAGCGCGCGCTCGAGATCGCGACGACGCTGGCCATGGAGCCGGAACTCATGCTGCTCGACGAGCCGACACAGGGCATGGGACACGAAGATGTCGATCGCGTGACCGCGCTCATCAAGAAAGTCTCGGCGGGCCGGACCATCCTCATGGTCGAGCACAACATGAACGTGATCGCGGGCATTTCCGACACGATCACGGTCTTGCAGCGCGGCGAGGTGCTGGCCGAAGGCAGCTATGCGGAAGTTTCGAAGAATCCGCTCGTGATGCAGGCGTACATGGGCAGCGCCGAGGCCGCCCTCACAGGGGCGCACGGATGAACCAGATGGCGCATCAAACGCATCAAAACATCGAAGGCGACGCGCGGGCGGCAACCGTCGCGCCGCAGGGCACGCCTGCGCTGACCATTGCGGGCTTGCAGGCGTGGTACGGCGAGTCGCACATCCTGCATGGCGTCGATCTCACGGTGAACCGTGGCGAAGTCGTGACGCTGCTTGGCCGCAACGGGGCAGGGCGCACCACCACGCTGCGCGCGATCATGGGCCTCACCGGGCGGCGTACAGGCTCGATTCGCATCGGCGAACGCGAGACGATCGGTCTGCCTACGCACAAGATCGCGCACTGCGGTGTCGGGTATTGCCCCGAGGAACGCGGTATCTTTTCGAGCCTGTCCTGCGAAGAGAATCTGATCCTGCCGCCGCTGGTGGGCGCCGGCAAGGACGCGATGCCGATCGACGAGATCTACACGATGTTCCCGAACCTGAAGGAGCGCCGCGCAAGCCAGGGCACGCGGCTGTCGGGCGGGGAGCAGCAGATGCTGGCCGTGGCGCGTATCTTGCGCACCGGGGCGAACCTGCTGCTGCTCGACGAGATCTCCGAGGGACTCGCGCCCGTCATCGTGCAGACATTGGCGCGCATGATCCTGACGCTCAAGGCGCGGGGCTATACCATCGTCATGGTCGAGCAGAACTTCCGCTTCGCGGCGCCGCTTGCGGACCGGTTCTATGTCATGGAACACGGTGGCATCGTCGAGCACTTCGAAGCGAGCGAGCTCGAACGCAAGATGCCCGTGCTGCACGATCTGCTCGGCGTTTGAAGCTCCACAAGCGTTTCCTTGCATGCGGCGCGACGCGGCGCATGCGTCAAAATAGTTGCACGAACAACCATAAGCGAAGGAGATTCTGATGAGGACCAGTTTGTTCGCAAGCGCTGCCCGGACGCTCGCGCTGACCGCTACCGCGCTCGCCGCCGGGCTCGCGGCGCAGCAGGCCACCGCGGCCGAGAATCAAGTCACGATCGGGTTCATTACCGATATGTCGGGGCTCTATGCCGACATCGACGGCAAGGGTGGGGCCACGGCGATCCAGATGGCCATCGACGACTTCGGGGGCAAGGTCAACGGGTTGCCGATCAAGCTGCTCACGCAGGACCACCAGAACAAGGCCGACATCGCCGCATCGGCAGCGCGCAAGTGGATCGACACCGAAGGCCTCGATATGCTGCTCGGCGGGACGAACTCGGCGACGGCCTTGTCGATGGACGAGGTCATCAAGGAGAAAAAGCGGCCGTACTTCTCGATCGGCGCCGGCACCGATGCGCTGACGAACAAGCAGTGCACGCCCTATACGATCCACTACGCATACGACACGACAGCGCTCGCACGCGGTACGGGCTCCGCGATCGTGAAGCAGGGCTTCAAGACGTGGTACTTCCTGACGGCCGATTATGCGTTCGGCAAATCGCTGGACAAGAATACGACCGAGGTCGTCGAAAAGAATGGCGGGAAGGTGTTGGGTCACGCTTTCCATCCGCTCTCGGCTTCCGATTTCTCGTCGTTCCTGCTTCAGGCTCAGGCATCGAAGGCCCAGGTGCTCGGCTTGGCGAACGCGGGTGGCGATACCGTTAACTCGCTCAAGGCAGCGAAGGAGTTCGGCATCACGAAGACGATGAAGATCGCGGCACTGCTGATGTTCATCGACGATGTGCATAGCGTCGGCCTGCCGACGGCGCAAGGCCTGCTGCTGACGGACAGCTGGTATTGGGATCAGAACGCGAAGTCGCGCGAATGGGCTCAGAAGTACTTCAAGAAGACGGGCAAGATGCCTTCGAGCCTGCAAGCGGCCGACTACTCCGCGACGATGACTTATCTGAACGCCGTGAAGGCCGTCGGTTCGACCGACCCCGACAAGGTCATGGCTCAGTTGCACAAGCAGCCGATCGACGATTTCTATGCGAAGGGTACGGTGCGCCCCGACGGCGTCATGCAGCACGACATGTATCTGTTCCAGGTGAAGACGCCGGCCGAGTCGAAGAAGCCATGGGACTACTACACGTTGAAGGCGACGATCCCGGGCGACCAGGCGTTCGGTACCAAGGCGGAAACGCAGTGCGAGCTCTGGAAGTAAACGCAGTGCGCGGCGCGCGGTGACGATGCGCGCCGCGCTTTTCGCTCGCGGCCATCCTTTTCGACGGCAGGTTAAATGGACATCTTCGGCATACCGTTGCCAGCGATGCTGAGCCAGCTCTTGCTCGGGCTCGTCAACGGATCGTTCTACGCGATCCTGAGCCTGGGGCTGGCGGTCATCTTCGGCATGCTCAACGTGATCAACTTCGCGCACGGCGCGTTGTTCATGCTCGGCGCGATGCTCGCCTGGATGGGGTTCAACTATCTCGGCCTGCCATACTGGGCGATGCTCGTGCTGGCACCGCTCGTGGTCGGCGCGTTCGGTATCCTGATCGAGCGCACGATGCTTCGCTGGCTCTACCGGCTCGATCATCTCTATGGCCTGCTGTTGACGTTCGGCCTCACGCTCGTCATCGAAGGCGTGTTCCGCTCGCTCTACGGTTCCTCGGGGCAGCCCTACGACGGTCCGGAGTTGCTTGCGGGCTCAACGAACGTCGGATTCATGTTCCTGCCGAACTATCGCGCATGGGTCGTGGTGGCTTCGCTCGTCGTTTGCTTCGCCACCTGGTTCGTCATCGAGAAGACGCGCATTGGCGCCTATCTGCGCGCGGGCACCGAAAACCCGAAGCTCGTCGAGGCGTTCGGCGTTAACGTGCCGCTCATGATCACGCTCACGTACGGTTTCGGCGTGGCGCTCGCGGCTTTCGCGGGCGTGCTCGCCGCGCCGGTCATCCAGGTCTCGCCGCTGATGGGGCAATCGATGATCATCACCGTGTTCGCGGTCGTGGTGATCGGCGGCATGGGCTCGATCATGGGGTCGATCCTGACGGGCCTGATGCTCGGTGTCGTCGAAGGGTTCACGCGCGTGTTCTATCCGCAGGCGTCGTCCACCGTCGTCTTCGTCATCATGGCGCTCGTGCTGCTCGTGCGCCCCGCGGGTCTTTTCGGCAAGGAACGGTGATGCAGAGAAAAGCGCTCTATGGCCTGCTCTTCGCGGGGCTTCTGATCGCGCCGTGGGTCGGCGTATACCCCGTGTTCGTCATGAAGGTGCTTTGCTTCGCGCTCTTCGCGGCGGCCTTCAATCTACTGATCGGCTATACGGGGTTGCTGTCGTTCGGCCATTCGATGTTCCTCGCCACTGCCGGCTACGCCACGGGGTTCGCGATTCAGTCGCTCGGGTTTCCGCCGCTCGTCGGTGTCATCGCCGGCACCGCGGCTGCGACGCTGCTCGGGTTCGTCGTCGGACTCTTTGCCATCCGGCGGCAGGGTATCTATTTCGCCATGGTCACGCTCGCCTTCGCGCAGATGATCTACTTCATCTATTTGCAGGCGCCGTTCACGCATGGCGAGGATGGCCTGCAAGGCGTGCCGCGCGGCACCTTGTTCAAGGTGATCGATCTGTCTTCCGATGTCGCGCTCTACTACCTCGTGCTCGTGGTCGTGACGCTCGCCTTTGCGCTGATCGTGCGCATCGTTCATTCGCCGTTCGGACAACTGATGACGGCCATTCGCGAGAACGAGCCGCGGGCCATTTCGCTCGGCTACGACACCGATCGCTTCAAGCTGCTCGCCTTCGTGCTCTCGGCCGGGCTCGCGGGCCTCGCGGGTTCGCTGAAAGTACTCGTGCTCGGCTTCGAGACGCTCAGCGACGCGCATTGGACGATGTCGGGGCTCGTCGTGCTGATGACGCTCGTGGGCGGAATGGGCACGCTGTTCGGGCCCGTCCTCGGCGCTACGATCATCATCACGCTCGAGGACCGGCTCGGGGATATCGGCGCCGTGCTGGCGTCGGTGACGGGCGTCACCTGGTTCAATACGCTCGGCGAATCGACGACGATCGTCGTGGGCTTCATCTTCATCGTATGCGTACTCGCGTTCCGGCGCGGCATCGTCGGTGAGATCGTGTCCCGCGTGCGTATGCTGCGTGCGTGAGTGCGAAGTCCGTGCGTTTCGCGTGCCGGATGCGTATGAATCGCGCGCGAATGCACACCACTAGGGAAAGTGCTAGGTTGTCGCCCCAGACGGGGGCGTTTAATCTTCGTTCCAGTTCTGATGCACCGAATTTGCAGGTGGAGAACGAGGAGACAATCGAGGCACTCAGTGCCCGGACGAAAGCGCTGTTGGAGAGATCCAACAGCGCTTTTATTTTGCCGTTCGCTTTTCAGCACCCCGCACGAGACCTGCCGCGGCCGGCCGCCATTCGCATCGTTATCGTTGCGCTTCACCATCGCACGAAACGCACCGCTTTTCCCCCGTTTCCTTTTCCAGCGCCGTCGCGCCAGTGTGGCCCGCGGCGTGGCAACGCCTGCGTGCTTTTGCCGCCGCGCGCCGCGCTTCACGCTACGATTGGCGTTTTCTCTCGGTGTACGAATCGATTCAGATCGCCGGACAGACCGGCTACAACAACAACGCTTTCGAATGAAGCGTCTGGAGATCCGCAATGACGATGAAGCAGTGGGTATGTAACGGCACGATCGCGGCACTGGTCTGCGCCTGGGGTACCGCGTTCGCGCAGGTGAAAGTCGGCGTTGTCTTGTCCGCGACGGGGCCGGCCGCATCGCTCGGCATTCCCGAGAAAAACACGATCGAGCTACTGCCGAAGGAAATCGGCGGCAAGAGCGTGCAGTACATCGTGCTCGACGATGCGTCCGATACGACGAAGGCCGTTCAGGACGCGCATAAGCTCATCGACGAGGATCACGTCGACGTCATCGTCGGCTCGAGCACCACGCCGAACTCGATGGCCATGCTCGATGTCATCTCCCAAGCGAAAACGCCGATGATCTCGATGGCCGCTTCGGCCAACATCGTGCAGCCCGTCGATGCCAAGCGCAGCTGGGCGTTCAAGACGCCGCAAAACGACAGTCTCATGGCCGATGCGATTGCGAGCTACATGCAGTCGCACGGTGTCAAGACGGTGGGCTTCATCGGCTTCACCGACGCCTATGGCGAAAGCTGGCATCAGGCGTTCACGAAGGCAGCGGGCGAACATGGGCTCAGGCTCGTCAGCGACGAGCGCTATGCGCGCACGGACACCTCGGTGACGGGGCAGGTACTCAAGACCATCGGCGTGCGGCCCGATGCGGTGCTGATCGCCGCCTCGGGCACGCCGGCCGCGTTGCCCGCCAAGGAACTCAAGGCGCGCGGCTACGCGGGCAAGGTCTATCAGACGCACGGGGTGGCGAACAACGATTTTCTGCGCGTGTGCGGTAAGGACTGCGACGGGGAAGTGCTGCCGGTCGGTCCGATCCTCGTAGCCGATCAACTGCCCGACACGAATCCCGTGAAGAAGTCGGCGCTCGCGTATAAGAGCGCCTACGAAGGCAAGTACGGCGCCGGGTCGGTCGTCACGTTCGGCGGCCACGCGTGGGACGCGGGCCAGATGCTGCAGCAGGCCATCCCCGTCGCGCTGAAAAGCGCCCAACCCGGCACGCCGGAGTTCCGCGCGGCGTTGCGCACTGCGCTCGAAGAAATCAAAAACCTGCCCGTTTCGCACGGCATCATGACGATCACGCCGACCGACCACAACGGCTTCGACAAGCGTGCACGCGTGATGGTGCAGATCGTCGATGGGAAGTGGAAGGTCGTCGGCGAATAGGTCGAACAGGTCGGGACAACGAAGCATGGATCTATCGATCGCGGCCATCCTGGCTCAGGATGGCGTGACGACGGGCGCCGTCTATGCGCTGCTCGCGCTGGCGCTCGTACTCGTCTTTTCGGTGACGCGCGTCATCTTCATCCCGCAAGGGGAATTCGTCTCCTACGGCGCACTCACGCTCGCGGCGCTGCAGGCAAACAAGTTGCCGCCGACGACGCTCCTGCTGATGGCGCTCGGCGCGGCATGCTTCGTCACGCAAGCGCTGGGACTGGTTCGTCGGCAGGGCGGCGCGCAGGGCCTGATTCGCAAGGTGGCGCTGCTTGCGGGCCGATATCTGATCTTTCCTTTGGCGGTCTATCTGGTCAACGTCCGTTTCAGCGCGCAGCCGATACCGATGCTCGCGCAAGTGGCGTTGACGCTGCTCATCGTCGTGCCGATGGGACCGTTCATTTACCGGCTGGCCTACGAGCCGATCGCGCAGGGCTCGACGCTGCTGCTTTTGATCGTTGCCGTAGCGGTGCACTTCGCGATGGTCGGACTCGGTCTGTGGATGTTCGGCGCGGAAGGCTCGCGCACGACGCCGTTCTCGGATGCGACGTTCACGGTCGGTGCCTTGACGATGGCGGGGCAAAGCGTGTGGGTCGTGCTCACGACGCTTGCGCTCATCGTCGCGCTCTACGTCTATTTCGACCGCTCGATCTCGGGAAAGGCGCTGCGCGCGACCGCGGTGAACCGCCTGGGGGCGCGGCTCGTCGGCATCGGCACGGCGCAAGCCGGAAGGCTCGCGTTCACGCTGGCAGCCGCGCTCGGCGCCTTGTCGGGCGTGCTCGTCGCGCCGCTGACCACGATTTATTACGACTCGGGCTTCCTGATCGGCCTGAAGGGCTTCGTCGGGGCGATCATCGGCGGGCTCGTCAGCTATCCGCTCGCAGCCGCCGGTTCGCTGCTCGTCGGATTGCTCGAATCGTATTCGTCGTTCTGGGCGAGTGCTTACAAAGAGGTGATCGTGTTCACCGTCATCATTCCGGTACTGCTCTGGCGCAGCCTGGCAAGCCCGCACGTCGAAGAGGACGAAGACTGACATGACTGCGACGAGGCGCCCGGCCTGGCTCGCCAAGCCGTTCTGGTTCTTTCTCGTGGCAATCTTCGCGCTACCGGTGTTGCCGGGGCCGCTGAATGTGCCCGAGTATTGGATCACGCTGCTCAACTACATCGGCCTCTATTCGATCGTGGCCATCGGCCTCGTCTTGCTGACCGGTATCGGCGGGATGACGAGCTTCGGCCAGGCGGCGTTCGTCGGCGTGGGTGCCTACGCGAGTGCCTTCCTGACCACGCGGCTCGGCATCTCCCCGTGGGTGGCGCTCTTTGTCGGCATCGCGCTGACGGCGCTCGTCGCGTTCGTGATCGGCGCAGTCACGATGCGTCTATCGGGGCATTTTCTGCCGCTGGGGACCATCGCCTGGGGGCTCTCGCTGTATTACCTGTTCGGGAATCTCGAAGCGCTCGGCAAATACGACGGGATCAGCGGTATCCCGCCGCTCTCGCTGTTCGGCGTGTCGCTCGCTTCGGGCCGCAGCATCTACTACGTCATCTGGATCGTCGTGCTCGCAGCGGTACTCTCCGTGCAGAACTTGCTGAACAGCCGGCCCGGGCGCGCCATCCGCGCGCTGCGCGGCGTCGGCACGATGGCGGAGGCCATGGGCGTCAATACGGCGTGGATGCGCGTCGTGATCTTTGTCTACTCGGCCGTGCTCGCGTCGATTTCCGGGTTTCTCTATGCGCACTTGCAGCGCGCGGTGAATCCCACCCCATTCGGGCTCAACCACGGCATCGAATATCTGTTCATGGCGGTCGTGGGCGGCGTGGCGCACGTCTGGGGCGCGATATTGGGCGCCGCGATCCTCACGATCCTGCAGGACTATTTGCAATCGATCCTGCCCGTGCTGCTCGGTCAAAGCGGCAATTTTGAAGTCATCGTGTTCGGCATTCTCATGGTGCTGCTACTGCAGCATGCGCGGCAAGGCGTCTGGCCCTTCGTGGCACGGGCGTTTCCGAGGGCTCCCGCCGCGCGCGTGCCCGAACAGGCACCAGTTTTGCCGCAGCGCACAAAACCAAATGCCGGTGAACCGTTGCTCGTCGTCGACCAAGCGCGCAAGACGTTCGGCGGTCTCGTGGCGGTCGACGATGTCAGTTTCGAGGTGAGAGCGGGGCAAATCGTTGGGCTCATCGGGCCGAACGGCGCCGGAAAGTCGACCACGTTCAATCTCGTGACGGGCGTCTCGCCAGTGACGCACGGCACGATTCGGTTCGCGGGCGAACGCATCGATACGCTCAACGCGCGCGAAATCGTTCGCCGGGGGATCGGGCGCACGTTTCAGCACGTCAAGCTCCTGCCCGGGATGACCGTACTCGAAAACGTTGCGATCGGCGCGCACTTGCGCGGCTCGGCCGGCGTCTGGCGCAGCGTTGCGCGGCTCAATCGCGCGGAGGAAGCGCGTCTGATGGCCGAGGCCGCGCGCCAGTTGGCGCGAGTCGGTCTGGAGGCGCACTTGTACGAGGAGGCGGGCAGCCTTTCGCTGGGGCAGCAGCGCATCCTGGAGATTGCACGCGCACTGTGCTGCGATCCGGCGCTGTTGCTGCTCGACGAGCCGGCGGCCGGCCTGCGATACCAGGAGAAGCAAAGACTCGCCGAGCTGCTGCGCAAATTGCAGGCGGAAGGCATGAGTGTGCTGCTCGTCGAACACGACATGGACTTCGTGATGAATCTTGCCGACCGGCTCGTGGTCATGGAATTCGGCACGCGCATCGCCGAGGGGCTGCCGCGGGATATTCAGAACGATCCGGCGGTCCTCGAGGCTTATCTGGGCGGAGTGGATTGACATGGATGCAACGATGGCTGGGCCGATCCTCGACGTCACGGGTTTATCGGTGCGCTATGGAAAAGTCGAAGCGCTGCACGACGTCTCGATTGCCGTGCGGCCGGGACAAATCGTCAGCGTCATCGGTCCCAATGGCGCCGGTAAGTCGACGCTGCTCAACGCGATCATGGGTGCCTTGCCGCTGACGGGCCATACGACAGGCGAGTTGCGGTATCGCGATGCCGACGTGACGAATTTGCCCATCGAAGCCCGCGTTGCGCTCGGCCTATGCCTCGTTCCGGAAAAGCGCGAGCTGTTTTCGACGATGTCGGTGGAGGACAACCTCGTGCTGGGCGCCTATCGGCGCAAGCGCGCAGGCGAGCGGAATTTTCTCGATCAGCTCGAACCGGTCTTTGCACTTTTTCCGCGGCTGAAAGAGCGACGCCGGCAGGCCGCCGGCACGCTTTCCGGCGGCGAGCGGCAGATGCTGGCGCTCGGTCGTGCATTGATGGGCAAGCCCGATCTGCTCATGCTCGACGAACCCAGCCTTGGGCTCGCGCCGCTCATCGTCAAGGAAATCTTCCATGTCGTCAGCGCGCTGAGGCAGACCGGCGTCGCGATACTGCTGATCGAACAGAACGCGCGCGCGGCGCTGCAGATCTCGGACTATGGCTACGTGCTCGAGACAGGCGAGGTCGTGTTGGAAGGGGCGGCGGCCGAGCTGGCCGCCAATCCGCAGATCATCGAGACTTATCTGGGGCTCGCCAGAAAGAGGGCGTGACGATGGGCGGCGAAGTATTGGGCTGTTTCACGTGAAACAACCGCTTCGCTTAGCCTCTTCAACCTATATCGGCAGGTCGTAGCCAGAGAACGCGAATCGCGATCCTCCCGAACCCGTTATAATTTCGCGCATCTCCGCTCTCGAATGGCCCGCACGCGTTCTCGTCGCGGGATCCACAATGCTTTATCCCACTGAATTTGACGTCATCGTTGTCGGCGGCGGTCATGCCGGCACGGAGGCCGCTTTGGCCTCCGCGCGCATGGGCGCAAAGACGCTGCTGTTGACCCACAACATCGAAACGCTCGGTCAGATGAGCTGCAATCCGTCGATCGGCGGGATTGGCAAAGGCCATCTGGTCAAGGAAGTCGACGCGCTCGGCGGCGCCATGGCGGCCGCAACCGATGAGGGCGGGATTCAATTCCGCATTCTCAACTCATCGAAAGGGCCTGCTGTGCGCGCGACGCGTGCCCAAGCCGACCGCCTGTTGTACAAACAGGCCATCCGCCATCGGCTCGAGAATCAGCCGAATTTGAGTCTGTTTCAGCAGGCGGTCGAGGATTTGATCGTGGAGGGCGACCGCGTCGTCGGCGCCGTGACGCAAGTCGGCATTCGTTTTCGCGCGCGTGCAGTGGTGTTGACGGCCGGCACGTTCCTCGACGGCAAGATTCACGTTGGCCTCAATCATTACACCGGAGGCCGCGCCGGCGATCCGGCCGCCGTATCGCTGTCCGCCCGGCTCAAGGAATTGAAGTTGCCGCAAGGGCGGTTGAAGACGGGGACGCCCCCGCGTATCGACGGCCGTACGATCGACTTTTCCGTACTGGAAGAGCAGCCCGGGGATCTCGATCCTGTTCCTGTCTTCTCGTTTCTGGGCCGCGCAGAACAACATCCGCGCCAGGTGCCGTGCTGGGTCACGCATACGAACGAGCAGACGCACGAGATCATTCGCGGCGGCCTGGACCGGTCGCCGATGTATACCGGGGTCATTGAGGGCGTGGGCCCGCGCTACTGCCCGTCGATCGAGGACAAGATCCATCGATTTGCGACGAAGGCGTCGCATCAGATCTTCCTGGAGCCCGAGGGGCTGACGACGAACGAGTTCTATCCCAACGGTATTTCGACGAGCTTGCCGTTCGACGTTCAGCTGGCGCTCGTCCGTTCGATGCGTGGCCTGGAGAATGCGCATATCCTTCGGCCCGGCTATGCCATCGAATACGACTACTTCGATCCGCGCGGGCTGAAGGCGTCGCTCGAAACGAAAGCGATCAAAGGGTTGTTCTTCGCCGGTCAGATCAACGGCACCACCGGCTACGAGGAAGCAGCGGCGCAGGGTCTGCTCGCCGGCATCAATGCGGGACGCTATGTGCAGGAGAAAGACGCCTGGAGCCCGCGGCGCGATCAGGCCTATCTCGGGGTTCTCGTCGACGATCTGGTCACGCGGGGGGTGTCGGAACCGTATCGGATGTTCACGAGCCGGGCCGAATATCGTCTGAGCCTTCGGGAAGACAATGCCGATATGCGCCTGACCGAGATTGGGCGCGAGCTCGGCGTCGTCGACGATGCCCGGTGGGACGCATTCTCCCGCAAGCGCGATGCTGTTTCACGTGAAACAGAACGTCTGAGGATGACCTGGGTGAATCCGAAGACGCTGTCCGCGGTCGAGGCGACGGCGCTGCTTGGCAAGCCGATCGATCACGAGTACAGCTTGGCGGACCTGCTGCGCCGGCCGGGTGTCAGCTACGCAGGCGTCTGTGCGCTGCGCGAGGGCGGGTGCGGGCCCGATGGGCCGCTGGCCGACGATCCCGTCCTGCTTGCGCAGATCGAGGAGCAGATCGAGATCGGCATCAAGTACCAGGGCTATATCGATCGCCAAGCCGACGAGATCGAACGCAACGAGGCGAACGAGAACACGCGCCTGCCGGATGGCATCGACTATGCGGCCGTGCGCGGGCTATCGTTCGAGGCGCGTCAAAAGCTCGAGCAATTCCGGCCGGAAACGATCGGCCAGGCATCGCGCATCTCGGGCATTACACCGGCCACGATCTCTTTGCTGATGGTTCATCTGAAGAAAGGTCTTGGCCGGCGGCCGGAGCCTGTGACTCACGGCGACGGCGGCCCGGATGCCGCTTCGGCGGCACGATGACGTCGTCGCGCAAGGGAGCGGGGCAGACGCTGGATCGAGACACGTTGCGCGGCCTCCTGAATTCAGGGGCGGCGAAGCTTGGCTTGGCGTTGTCCGGCGAGCAGTCGGAGCGGCTGCTCGATTACCTGGGCCTGCTGTCGAAGTGGAATGCCGTCTACAACCTCACGGCGATACGCGACCCGCGGCAGATGCTGATTCAACACGTCCTGGACTCGCTTTCGGTCGCGCCGCATCTTGCCGCGCACGCCGGCGACAGCATCCTCGACGTGGGATCGGGCGGCGGCTTGCCCGGCATCGTGCTCGCGATCGTACTTTCCGAACGGGCCGTTACCTTGAACGATATCGTTCAGAAGAAAACGGCGTTTCAAGCGCAGGTCAAGGCGGAACTGAAACTCTCCAACGTCTCGGTCGTGACGGGCAGGGTGGAAACGCTGCGTCCGGGCGTGGAAGTCGCGGGAAAATTCGACGCGATCGTCTCCCGCGCGTTCGCAGAGCTCTCCGATTTCGTTACACTTGCGCGGCACCTCGTCAGCGAGCGAGGGTCGATCTGGGCCATGAAAGGTGTGCGTCCCGATGCCGAGATTTCGCGGCTGCCGGCGGATGTCCGCGTGGCGCAGGTCGTTCGGCTGGACGTGCCGCTGCTCGACGCCGAGCGGCACCTGGTCGAGATCGTGCCCGAGCGCCATGCCTCGGACGATCGATCCGCTTATCACGCTTAGGACCCAATAAACGATGGCAAAAATCTTCTGCGTCGCGAATCAGAAGGGCGGCGTCGGCAAGACGACGACGGCGGTCAACCTCGCCGCGAGTCTCGTATCGCAGGGGCAACGAGTATTGCTGATCGATCTCGATCCGCAGGGCAACGCGACCATGGGTAGCGGCATCGACAAGGCGAAATGCGAGAGCACCGTCTACGAGGTGCTTGTCGATGGGGTCTCGGTGGCCGATGCGCGGCTCAAACCCGAGGCGGTCGCTTACGACGTGCTGCCCGCGAACCGCGAGCTCGCGGGCGCGGAGATCGAGCTAGTCGGCGTCGAAAATCGAGAGAAGCAGTTGAAGGAGGCGATTGCGCTCGTCGCCGACGATTACGACTTCGTTCTCATCGACTGCCCGCCCGCGCTGTCGCTGCTGACGCTGAACGGCTTGTGCGCGGCGCACGGCGTGGTCATCCCGATGCAGTGCGAGTATTTCGCGCTGGAAGGGTTGTCCGACCTCGTCAATACGATCAAGCAGGTCCATGCGAACTTGAATCGCGATTTGAAGGTGATCGGCTTGCTGCGCGTCATGTTCGATCCGCGCATCACGCTGCAGCAGCAGGTTTCGGATCAATTGAAGGAACATTTCGGCGACAAGGTGTTCGATGTCGTCATCCCGCGCAATGTGCGCCTTGCCGAGGCGCCGAGCTATGGGCTGCCGGGCGTCGTCTTCGACCGCGCTTCGCGCGGGGCACAGGCCTATGTGCAGTTCGGTGCGGAGATGATTGAACGCGTGCGCGGGCTCTGACGCGCGCCGCGATACGGAATGCAGAAGAGGAAGCGAAATGAATGCAGTAGCGAAGAAGAAAGGGTTGGGGCGAGGTCTCGAGGCGCTGCTCGGCGGCAGTCCTGACATCGCCGCGGCGGTCAAAAGCGAAGCCGCGCCGCATGTGCTGCCGCTCAGTCGCCTGCAGGCGGGCAAGTATCAGCCGCGTACTCGGATGGACGAGGGCAGCCTCCAGGAGCTCGCGGCGAGCATTCGCGCGCAAGGCCTGATGCAGCCGATTCTCGTGCGTCCTGTCTCGGCGGAGAAGTACGAAATCATTGCGGGCGAGCGGCGATTCCGCGCTGCGCATCTGGCCGGGCTCGACGAGGTGCCGGTGCTCGTCAAGAGCGTGCCCGATCAGGCCGCGGCGGCCATGGCGCTCATCGAGAACATCCAGCGCGAAGATCTGAATCCGCTCGAAGAAGCGCAGGGCATCCAACGGTTGCTCGATGAATTCAGTTTCACGCACGAGCAGGCGGCCGAATCGGTCGGACGCTCGCGCAGCGCCGTGTCGAACCTGCTGCGGCTGCTCAATCTGGCCGCACCGGTTCAAACGATGCTGCTGGCCGGCGATCTCGACATGGGGCATGCCCGTGCGCTGCTGGCCGTGGACGCCGCGACGCAGATCACGCTCGCCAACCAGGTCGTGAACAAGCAGATGTCCGTGCGGGAGACGGAGCGGCTCGTCAACGCGACGACCAAAGCGGCACCGACGGTGAAAGCGCGCGCGAGTCAGGACGGCGGCCGCGACACGCGCCGGCTCGAAGAGGAACTGTCCGACCTTCTCGCCTCCGCCGTGAAAATCAAACTGGGCCGCCGCGGACGTGGTCAAGTGCAGATCGAATTCGGCAGCCTCGATGCGCTCGAAGGCATTCTCGCGCGTTTGCGCGGCAACGTCGGCGCATGAGTTCCGCCGAGAAGCCGCGCAGCGCCGGGATGTCCGGCTTGCGCAAAACAGTCGGATTTGTTGCAAACGAGCCAGTTCTGGCCATTCTCGTCGCGGCGCTCGTTGTGCTGCAATGTCTGCATCCGCAGGCGTGGCGCACGTTGCCCGGGCTCGTCGACTGGCCCACGGTCCAGACGCTCGCGGGCCTGCTGATTCTGACGAAAGCCGTGGAACTGTCGGGTTTTCTGATGTGGCTCGCGCATCGCGTCGTGCACCACGTGCATTCGGAGCGCGGTCTTGCCGGCCTCGTGATTGCGTTGGCCGCGGGGCTTTCGATGCTCGTGACCAACGACGTCGCGCTGTTCGTCGTCGTTCCGCTCGTGCTGTCGCTGAACCGGCTCACACCGCTGCCGGTCAAGCGGCTGACGATTTTCACGGCGCTGGCGGTCAACGCGGGCTCGATCCTGACGCCGCTCGGCAATCCGCAAAACCTGTTCCTCTGGCAGACGAGCGGCGTTTCGTTCGGCGCTTTCGTCTATGCGCTGCTGCCGCTTTGCGCCGCATTGACCGCCATGCTGTATGCGGTGGCGTTTTTCGCTTTCAAACCGCGCGCACTCGATTTGTCGCGCGATACGGCGACACAACCGGTCGATCGCGCGTACGCCGGAACGGCGGGACTGCTGTTCGTGGCGTTCGTGCTGCTGGCCGATTCGCATCACGCCGCGATCGGGTTGGCCGCCATCGCGCTGGGCTTTCTTCTCTGGCGGCGCGACGCCGTGCTGAAGATCGACTGGCCGCTCCTGCTGATCTTCGTGCTGATGTTCATCGTTCTGCGCAGCGTGGCGGCGCTGCCGTGGATCAAGACGACCATCGCCGCGATCGGTATCGATACACCCCTGCGCGCTTTTGTCGCAGGCTCCGTGTTATCGCAAGGTATCAGCAATGTCCCGGCGGCCATCATGCTGGCCGAGTTCACGCATGACTGGCGTGCGCTGGCGTTCGGTGTCAGCGTCGGCGGGTTCGGCCTCGGCATCGGCTCGCTCGCGAACCTCATTGCGATCCGGCTCGCCAAAGAGCGCGGCGCGTGGACCGCGTTCCACCTGTTGTCGATTCCGTTCTGGATCGTCGCGACGGCGTTCGGCGCCTGGCTCGTGCGCTGACATCGAGCGGTGCGCCGCTTGCAGGCGCCTTGCAACGGCAGTCAACCGGCAGCGTGGGGCGCCGCGCGAGCGGTCGCCCGGACACCGTTCGCCCCATGTCTGCGTTCGACCTAAAGTCTTGAATCGCCTGCGACTATCGCTTACAATCGCCCGGATTTATTAGCTAGGCAGCCCCGTAAGCACGTCGAAAGAAGCTCGCACGTGGCGAAGTGATGGAAAGCGCGCGCGACGAAGCGGCGGCGGGTCGGAAATGGGTTTTTGAGCAGTCGTTTTTGGCGGATAGGCGATGGCGGATCGAGAGCCGGAAGAAAGGCACGAGGCACGCGCGCCAAAGACTGTTTCCACTGCGCCGCGCGTCGGTCACGTCGAACATGTCGACGATGCGTGGGATGCCGAGCAGCAAGATATAAATATCGTTCCGCTCACGCGGGCGGAGGCCGAAAAGCTCTTCGGCCCGAAAGTGAGCCGTCCATCGCGCGTCACGCCGTTCCGGGTCGTGATGGCGCAAATGGTTTTGTCCCTGGTTGCAACGCTGGTTTGGTGGCTGTTTTACGAGCCGCCGGGTGCTGCTGCGCTGTCGGCGTTCCTCGGGGGAGCGATTTGTTGGGTGCCGAGCGCATTGTTCGCGGCACGTCTTGGAAGAGCGGGCGCAGGCGGATCGATCTTCGGTTGGGTGATCGGCGAAGCGCTCAAGATGGGGGTGACGGTTGCGATGTTCGTCGCAATCGCGTTCTGGTATCACGACGTGCGGTGGTTGCCGCTTTTCGTGACCTATCTCATCGCGCTCAAGACGTATTGGATCGCGCTCGCGCTGCACTGAAAGATTTTCGACAATTTGGGTGGCATTAACGATATGGCAGCTAGCGAAGGCACGCGCGTGGCGGATCCGTCCGAGTACATTGCGCATCACTTGCAGAACTTTTCCACCTCGCACCAGACGTCGATTTTCGACATCCATGTCTGGAATCTGGACACGCTGTTCTGGTCGATCGTTTGCGGCGTCATCACCATCCTCGTGCTGCTTCTTGCCGCGCGCAAGGCCACGCCCGGCGTGCCGGGGCGCTTCCAGTGCGCTATCGAGATGCTCGTCGAGATGGTCGAGGATCAATCGAAGTCGATGATCCACGGCAATCGCGCGTTTATTGCACCGCTCGCGCTGACCGTGTTCGTCTGGGTCGCGCTGATGAACTCGCTCGACTTCATCCCCGTCGACCTGCCGGGCCGCGTCATTAGCCTGTTGGGCCTGTCGGGCGTCATCTCGCACCACCGCATCGTGCCGACGGCCGATCTGAACGGCACCATCGGGATCGCGCTCGGCGTGTTCGTGCTGATGATCTACTACAACTTCAAGATCAAGGGCGCCGGCGGCTTCCTGCACGAACTGCTGTCCGCACCGTTCGGCTCGCATCCGCTGCTGTGGATCCCGAACCTCGCACTGAACATCATCGAGTTCGTCGCCAAGACCGTTTCGCTCGGCATGCGGCTTTTCGGCAACATGTACGCCGGCGAGTTGCTGTTCCTGCTGATCGCTTTGCTAGGCAGTCTCTGGAATTTCGGCGCGGACACGACGGTCCTCGGCTTCATCGGCCACGTGATCGCGGGGAGCGTGTGGGCGGTCTTCCACATTCTGATCGTGTTGCTGCAGGCGTTCATCTTCATGATGCTGACGCTCGTGTACATCGGTCAGGCTCACGACACGCATTGACGCGACAGGGCCTGCATCAGCGAATTCGTTTTCGTTTCTCTAAATCCAGTTCTAAAAAGTCATTTACAAAGGAGTGATCATGCAAGCTTTCATCGCCAACATCCAAGGTCTGACCGCCATCGGTATCGGCATCATCATCGGCCTGGGTGCAATCGGCGCCTGTATCGGTATCGGCCTGATGGGCGGCAAGTACATCGAAGCCTGCGCACGTCAGCCTGAACTGATGAACCCGCTCCAGACCAAGATGTTCCTGTTGGCCGGTCTGATCGACGCGGCGTTCCTGATCGGCGTCGGTGTGGCAATGCTGTTTGCGTTCGCGAACCCGCTGCTCTCGAAGCTCGCAGGCTGAGGTTTCTCGGAAGTTTGCGCGGACGGCGGCATGCGTCGGCGCAAGGGGCGAAACGGATCTTGGGCGCTGATCGAACGTGAAAGTCGATGAGCGCCTTACCGTTTCACTTTCCGAACTAGCAACGTTTAAGGAAACACCGTGAATCTCAACGCAACCCTGTTTGCGCAAATGGTCGTGTTCCTGATCCTCGCGTGGTTCACGATGAAGTTCGTGTGGCCGCCGTTGATCAACGCTCTCGACGAACGCGCGAGGAAGATCGCCGACGGCCTGGCCGCCGCCGAAAGGGGCAAGACGGAACTCGAAGCCGCGCACAAGCGCGTCGATCAGGAGCTCGCCCAAGCCCGAAACGATGGTCAGCAGCGCATCGCCGACGCCGAAAAGCGCGCGCTCTCCGTGGCCGACGAAATCAAGGCCAATGCGCAAGCCGAAGCGGCGCGCATCATTGCGCAGGCCAAGGCCGATGCCGACCAACAGATCGTAAAGGCGCGCGAAGTGCTGCGCGGCGAAGTCGCCGCGCTCGCAGTGAAGGGCGCCGAGCAAATCTTGAAGCGCGAGATCGATCAAGCGGCCCACGCCGAATTGCTCAATCAACTGAAAGCCGAGCTCTGATCATGGCCGAACTTGCAACCATCGCCCGCCCGTACGCGGAAGCGCTATTCGGCGTTGCCGAGGGTGGCGACGTCGCCGCCTGGTCCGCTCTTGTGCAGGAGCTGGCACAGGTTGCGCGTCTGCCGGAAGTGCTGTCGGTCGCCACGAGCCCGAAGGTGAGCCGCGCACAAGTCGTCGAGCTTCTGCTCGCGGCGGTCAAATCGCCGCAAAAGGATGCGCCGGCGGCGAAGAATTTCGTGCAAATGCTCGTCGATAACCACCGACTCGCGCTGTTGCCCGAAATCGCCGTGCAGTTCGACGAATTGAAGAACGCTCGTGAAGGGGCGGCCGATGCGCTGATCGTCAGCGCGTTTGCCCTCGAAGGCCAGCAACTCGCCGATCTCACCGCCAGTCTCGAACGCAAGTTCAAGCGTAAGCTCAAGTCGACGGTCCAGGTGGATCCGTCGCTGATCGGGGGCGTGCGCGTGACGGTTGGCGACGAAGTGCTCGATACCTCGGTCCGCGCGCAGCTCGCCGGCATGCAGACAGCGCTCACGAATTGAGCGATGCGCGACATGCCCAGCGGCACGCAACAGAATTGAACATCAGGAGCGAATAATGCAACTCAATCCCTCTGAGATCAGCGAGCTGATCAAGAGCCGGATCCAGGGCCTTGAAGCGAGCGCGGACGTTCGCAACCAGGGCACCGTGATCTCCGTGACCGACGGTATCGTGCGCATTCACGGTCTGTCGGACGTGATGCAGGGCGAAATGCTCGAATTCCCGGGCAACACGTTCGGCCTCGCGCTGAACCTCGAGCGCGACTCGGTCGGCGCCGTGATTCTGGGTGAGTACGAGCACATCTCGGAAGGCGACGTCGTCAAGACGACGGGCCGCATTCTCGAAGTGCCCGTGGGCCCCGAGCTGATCGGCCGCGTGGTCGACGCGCTCGGCAACCCGATCGACGGCAAGGGTCCGATCAACGCGAAGATGACCGACGCCGTTGAAAAGATCGCCCCGGGCGTGATCTGGCGTAAGTCGGTATCGCAGCCGGTGCAAACGGGTCTGAAGTCGATCGACTCGATGGTGCCGATCGGCCGTGGCCAGCGCGAGCTGATCATCGGCGACCGTCAATGCGGCAAGACCGCCGTGGCTGTCGACGCGATCATCAACCAAAAGGGCAAGGACCTCATCTGTATCTACGTCGCGATCGGCCAGAAGGCTTCGTCGATCATGAACGTGGTGCGCAAGCTCGAAGAGACGGGCGCGATGGCATACACCATCGTGGTGGCCGCTTCGGCTTCCGAATCGGCTGCGATGCAGTATCTCGCGCCGTACGCGGGCTGCACGATGGGCGAGTACTTCCGCGATCGCGGTCAAGACGCGCTGATCATTTACGACGACTTGACCAAGCAAGCGTGGGCGTATCGTCAAATCTCGCTGCTGCTGCGCCGCCCGCCGGGTCGCGAAGCGTATCCGGGTGACGTGTTCTATCTGCACTCGCGTCTGCTCGAGCGCGCCGCGCGCGTTTCGGAAGAGTATGTCGAGAAGTTCACGAACGGCGAAGTGAAAGGCAAGAGCGGCTCGCTGACGGCACTGCCCGTCATCGAAACGCAGGCCGGCGACGTGACGGCGTTCGTGCCGACGAACGTGATCTCGATTACCGACGGTCAGATCTTCCTCGAAACCGACCTCTTCAATGCGGGTATCCGTCCGGCCATCAACGCCGGTGTGTCGGTCTCGCGCGTGGGCGGTGCGGCGCAGACGAAGGTCGTCAAGAAGCTCTCGGGCGGTATCCGTACCGACTTGGCGCAGTACCGCGAACTGGCTGCATTCGCGCAGTTCGCCTCGGATCTCGACGAAGCGACCCGCAAGCAGCTCGAGCGCGGCCGCCGTGTGACCGAGCTGCTCAAGCAGCCGCAGTATCAGCCGCTTCAGGTGTGGGAGCTGGCCGTCGCGCTGTTCGCCGCGAACAACGGTTATCTCGACGACCTCGAAGTGAAGGACGTGCTTGCGTTCGAAAAGGGTATGCGCGAATACCTGAAGACGAGCCATGCCGATCTCGTAAAGCGCATCGAAGACACGAAGGACTTGTCGAAGGACGACGAGGGCGCGCTGCACGCCGCTCTGAAGGACTTCAAGAAGTCGGGTGCTTATTGATCGAGGCATAGGGACCTAGAAGCCGCGCTCGCCGGAAACGAGCGGTTCGCGCGGCTTCGATCAGGGAGCAAGCAATGGCTGGAATGAAGGAAATTCGCGGCAAGATCAAGAGCGTGCAGAACACGCGCAAGATCACGAAAGCGATGGAGATGGTTGCCGCATCGAAGATGCGTCGTGCGCAGGAGCGCATGCGTGCCGCCCGTCCGTACGCTGAAAAAGTCCGTGACATCGCAGCGCACATGAGTCGCGCGAACCCCGAGTATCGTCACCCGTTCATGGTGTCGAACGAAGGCGCGAAGGCGGCTGGCCTGATCCTCGTGACGACGGACAAGGGTCTGTGCGGCGGCTTGAACACGAACGTGATGCGTGCGTCGCTGCAAAAGATCAAGGAACTCGACGACAAAGGCCAGAAGGTCGAGGCCACCGCGATCGGCAGCAAGGGGTTCGGGTTCTTGAACCGCCTCCATGCGAAGGTCGCCTCGCATGTCGTGCAGCTCGGCGACACGCCGCATCTGGAAAAGCTGATCGGCGCGGTCAAGGTGCAGCTCGATCTGTACTCGGAAGGCAAGGTCTCGGCCGTGTATCTCGCCTACACGCGTTTCATCAATACGATGAAGCAGGAGCCCGTGATCGAGCAGTTGCTGCCGCTGTCGGCCGAGCATTTCGAGAGCGACAAGACAACGCCGAACGCCGCGTGGGATTACATCTACGAGCCGGATCCGCAGGCGGTCGTCGATGAGTTGCTCGTGCGCTACGTCGAGGCGCTCGTGTACCAGGCGGTAGCCGAGAACATGGCGTCCGAGCAATCGGCACGCATGGTCGCGATGAAGGCGGCATCGGACAACGCGAAGACGGTGATCAACGAGCTGCAGCTGTCGTACAACAAGAGCCGCCAGGCTGCGATCACGAAGGAATTGTCGGAAATCGTCGGCGGCGCTGCCGCGGTCTGACGCGCCTCGTACCGAACTGCGCCCTTGCGCGAGTGAAGAATTGAGTATCTAAAGGAAAAGCGATGAGTACTACTGCTTTGGTAGAAGGCAAGATCGTACAGTGCATCGGCGCGGTGATCGACGTGGAATTCCCGCGCGAGAACATGCCGAAGGTCTACGATGCCCTCGTGCTCGAAGGCACGGAACTGACGCTCGAAGTTCAGCAGCAGCTGGGCGACGGCGTGGTGCGCACCATCTGTCTCGGTGCATCCGACGGCCTGCGCCGCGGCATCATGGTGAAGAACACGGGCTTGCCGATCAGCGTGCCTGTCGGCAAGCCGACGCTCGGCCGCATCATGGACGTGCTGGGCCGTCCGATCGACGAAGCCGGTCCGATCGAAAGCGCGACCAAGCGTTCAATCCACCAGAAGGCGCCCAAGTTCGACGAACTGTCGCCGTCGACGGAACTGCTTGAAACGGGCATCAAGGTTATCGATCTGATCTGTCCGTTCGCGAAGGGCGGTAAGGTGGGCTTGTTCGGTGGCGCCGGCGTCGGCAAGACCGTGAACATGATGGAGCTCATCAACAACATCGCGAAGGAGCACGGCGGTTACTCCGTGTTCGCTGGCGTGGGCGAGCGTACCCGTGAAGGGAACGACTTCTACCACGAAATGAAGGACTCGAACGTGCTCGACAAGGTCGCGCTCGTCTATGGTCAGATGAACGAGCCGCCGGGCAACCGTCTGCGCGTGGCGCTGACGGGCCTCACGATGGCCGAGCACTTCCGCGACGAAGGCCTCGACGTGCTGTTCTTCGTCGACAATATCTACCGTTTCACGCTGGCCGGTACCGAAGTGTCGGCACTGCTCGGCCGTATGCCGTCGGCGGTGGGCTATCAGCCGACGCTGGCAGAAGAAATGGGCAAGCTGCAAGAGCGCATCACGTCGACGAAGACGGGCTCGATCACTTCGGTGCAAGCCGTGTACGTGCCTGCCGATGACTTGACGGACCCGTCGCCGGCTACGACGTTCGGCCACTTGGACGCAACGGTCGTGCTCTCGCGCGATATCGCTTCGCTCGGTATTTATCCGGCCGTGGACCCGCTCGATTCGACCTCGCGTCAAATCGACCCGAACGTGATCGGCGAAGAGCACTACTCGATCACGCGTGGTGTGCAGCAGACGCTGCAGCGCTACAAGGAACTGCGCGACATCATCGCGATTCTCGGGATGGACGAGTTGTCGCCCGAAGACAAGCTCTCGGTGGCTCGCGCACGTAAGATCCAGCGTTTCCTGTCGCAGCCGTTCCACGTCGCGGAAGTGTTTACGGGTTCCCCGGGCAAGTACGTGCCGCTCAAGGAAACGATCCGCGGCTTCAAGATGATCGTCGAAGGCGAGTGCGATCATCTGCCCGAGCAGGCGTTCTACATGGTCGGTACGATCGACGAAGCCTTCGAAAAGGCGAAGAAGATCCAGTAACGATCGGGCCCAGGAGTCAGTACGAATGGACTGACTCCGCCGACCGCTGAGGAATCAATATGGCAACCATCAAAGTAGACGTCGTCAGCGCGGAAGAGCAGATCTTCTCGGGCCATGCGAAGTTCGTCGCGCTGCCGGGCGAGGCGGGCGAGCTCGGCATTTTGCCGGGCCACACGCCGCTCATCACGCGTATTCGTCCGGGTGCCGTGCGCATCGAAGCCGAAAGCGGCGAAGAGGAATTCGTCTTCGTGGCCGGCGGTATTCTCGAAGTGCAGCCGGGTGCCGTGACGGTGCTGGCCGATACCGCGATCCGCGGCAAGGATCTCGACGAAGCGAAGGCTGAGCAGGCGCGCAAGCGCGCAGAAGAAGCGTTGCAGAACTCGGGCTCGAACCTCGAGTATGCGACGGCGCAGGCCGAGCTCTCGTATGCCGTGGCGCAACTCGCGGCGATTCAGCGGCTGCGGAAGATGCGCACGACGCAGCACTGACGAGAAGCAAAACAGGCGTTAAACACCTGGAAATGCCGTCCGGCGTAATAGCTGGACGGCATTTTTTTATGCCTTACTCAGCGTCAAGCTCGGCGACGGCTCCCTGCAAGCGCGAGCCGATGAACACAGGCGCGAAATCGGATCAACGACATACGCTTTGCTGTCGATAAATTCGCGCGCATTTCGCCTGATACCGCGCATTGGAATATATCTACGTCCCTGCCTGCGCCCATACCTATTCGCGACGCGCGGGAGCGAGTCAATCACTCATAGGGGAGCGTGGACAAGCATGGTATCCGAAGTTAGAGGACGGTCCGGCGGTCAACCGCCGCAAAACGGCGATGCAGCGGCGAGCGCATTGGGCGACGTTGCCAGTACCGACCAAACGCCATCGCCGACGCGACAACGGCCGCCCAGAGGTGCCGTGCGCAGGACTCGTTTGGCCCAGGTGTCCGGCGCCCGGCCTGCCACTTATCCAAGTCACCGTACAGTCAAGTCAGCGGACGATATCCGTCGCGAGCACCGCATGCGCGACTTTGGTCGTGAGCAGCATCAGCCATGGGTGAACCTTGTACCTCCCACGCGCCGCGAATCGAAGGGATGGAGCGAGCACGACCCCGACGCGTGGGCCGCGGCGATGGACCCCGTCCGCTATATGAGCGGCAACTACGTGACGATCAGAGAAGCATTGCGCAACAGGCTGCTGTGGAACACCGACCGCAAGCTCGGGCAATTCCTCGATCTGGCGAGCGCGCGACTCGCCGGCCAAACGCTTCCGGATGAGTTGACCATCGGTTGTCTGTCCACCGGGCCGGGCCACAACGAAATGCTGACGACCGTCGCGCTCGCGCAGCGTCTGAGGGTGCCGATTCGCTCGCTGACGAACTATGAGCCCGTGCCGGCTAACCGCGAGCACGGCAGGGATCAATGGCAGGCGTCACGCGCGCGCGAACACAAGTTGAGGGCGGCGCTCATCGATCCGGATCACGACCCGGCCCAGTACCGGCAACTGCTCGCTGAGCGCGAGAAGTCCGACCGCTCCTGGCTCTATGCGCAGGTTCTCGGAATAGACATCACCACTATCGATCACGCCGGCATCAACGGCAAACCGGTCGAGGCCGACTGGCAGCCGCTCGATGTGTTTTCGCCGCCCTCGGACATGTTCGAATCGCTCGATGTGGCGACAGACTTCTACGGCAGCTGTTCCTACACGGACAGCCCGGCGCGTTTCGCCGCGACGATGATCACGAAGATGCGCATGCTGAAGCCGGGCGGGCTGCTCGTCAGTGTGAACGAGGCAGTGACAGGCGTGTGGAAGGGCTACAAGGCCGCGTTGCCGGGCGCCAACGTGCCACCGCACGTCATGCGTGCAATTCTTCGAATCCTCGATCCGAACGTCGAACTCGAATCGATCGAACTCGATACCTCCACGACCGACGGTCACGTTCCGGCCACGGTCATCATGTCGGTTCTGCAAAAATCGGCCGACTTCGAAGAGCGCCTGCCCGAGATTCGCCAAAAGCTCGTCGATCTCCTTTCTTTACCGGGATCATTCGAACTCGATGGCATGGAGCCGCCACGCGCCTCGCCGCAGTTGCGCGAGCAGATAGCCAACAACGCCATTGTTCCCATCGGCGCGATGCAGCCCTTCGACGACGCGCCGCCCTTTCTGCTGACGCTCATGCGTGACGTGCACGGTACACGCCAGGTTCATGCACACCGAAAATGGCAAGGCGAATTCGATCCGGCCGATGCGGAACCGCTTACGTCGCTCGATTCGAGCGTCGTCCATGCCGAGGTTGCGCCTGGAGCCGGCGGCATGATGAGCGTCGTCGACCATCGGGGCGTCGTCACGCTGCATGACGTCGTCGCGGGGAGGGAGCGCAGTGTTCCCGCGTTTTCTCAGTCGGGCGAACGGCAGCTTGGCCCGTGGTCTCCCGATGGGCGCCGATTTCTCGTGACTACGGCCAGCATCGACGTGGAGACAGGCCTGCGTGCGACCGAAATACATTGCGTGAGCGTAGACAATCCCGACGAGCCACAACTGTTGTTGCGCGAAAACGCCGCAGACTGGACTTGCAACGTCAGGCACAGCGATGACATGCAGGCGGGCCGCACTCATGGCACCGAACGCAGGCAGCCGATCGTGTGGACGGAGCAGGGTTCATTGCTGGCCGTGCGCAGAAGCCAGGGCGAATCCGACGAGCTCTGGGAGGTCGATCCCGCGAGCGGATCCCGCAAGCTTCTCGTCGGCCCGGATGCGGATTGCGAACTACTGCTGCACAACACGGAGCACGGGCCGTCGGGACTCTACGAGCGCGTCGACAACCCAGAGCCCATGATCATCGATCAATTGCTTCGGCTTCCCGACGGTGCGGGTATCGAGGTCGGGATCCAGATGCCTGGCAGCCGGCAGTCGGCCGTCGGATGGCTCGAGGTGCCCAATGACGCCGCCGATGAATCCAGCACGGTCCGTCTATGGGCGCACGAAACGCCGGCCATGGCGGAGCGCATTCGTCTCGAGGACGGCACTGTGTTCGTAGCGCAGCGCGAGCGGCACGCGCATCTTACGCTCGATGGTCGCTTTCACGATCTGAATCACCCGTTAGAAGGTCCGAGCGCCGGGCATCCGCGGGGCTATACCGATCCAGTCCGCTATGGAGACGCAGTCGCAATTGGCGATTCGGCGGTGTTTGCAACCGTCTCGCCGCTGCGCGGGCCGGCCCTCGCGCGCGTGCAAACCGCGAAGGCCAGGGAGACGAAGGGCTGGAATTCGGCATACGAACTCATGCAGACTTCGCCGCCAACCCCCGTCGGCTCGGCGCGACTGCATTATGCGCGGGACGAGGAAAACGGGCGGCGAACGCCCTTGGGAAGGGTGATGTTGCCCTCGACGGGTGCCATGACGAAGCACGAGCCTTCGTTGCCGCTGTTGATTTGGCTTGGAGGCAACGACGAGATGACCTATCCGGCCTGGATGGAGCAGCTCATCGAGCGCTACGGCATCGCCGTACTGGTGCCCGACCTCTCCGTCCCGCCGGAACGCATCGCGTCCGCACAGATGAGTGCGGCGGAACGCCATGCCGTTATCGAGCAGCTTCACCGGCACATCGAGGCTTTTTGTACGCAGCGGGTGGCCGAGGGCGCGTTGTCGCAGCGGCTCGATGGCTCACGCATCATGATTGCCGGCGACACGCTGGTCTCGGAGCTGCTGGCGTCGTATCCGGACGATGCAATGGCTGCGGCCGTCCTCGCCAATGCTGACGATCCGCTGCCCGGCTTGAGAGAGACCGGCTTCGACGGCCCGTTGTTCGTAGCGGGCAATTCGCGTCAGATCGGCGCGATTGCGCCGCTCGCGCGGCAATGGCGCGAGGAGGGCCGGCAGGTGGTGACCGCGAATGCGGTGAACGAACGCAACGGCCGCTTCCAGGCGGCCGATAACGAAGCCGCGCTGCGCCTTGCGCTGACAGCCTTCTTCGCGAAGGCTGCCCGCCGGCATCAACCCAGCATGTCCAAGGCGGCTGGCGCCGACCGTGGCCGGACGATAGCGAAGCCTACGCCATGGGTTCCGGTTGACCGTCCTGCGCAAGGCATCCCGTTCCGGGGCCTGCCTCGTATCCATGCTCCGGGCAAGGTGGCAAACCGGCTCGGGCGCGGTACGACCGTGGCGCACCATCCCGACACCACGGAGCGCAAACCGAGGGTGACGCTCACGTCGCACGAGCCGAAGCGAGCGATTACGGTGGAAATCGACCTGGACGCCAAGCGAGCGACGATTGTGGATATCCAGAATCCGCCGCCGCTGGAACGACGAAGCCTCCCCGAGTGGTCGTCGCTGATTGCAGAAGCGCTCCGCCCGTATGACATCAATCAAATCGAGTTCGGACCGACAGACATCGTGCCGGTTTTCGCCGCCCGGTCCGAATTGCCTTACTACCTTGCGACCGCCATCGCGGGCGCCTTCCGGCTGCGCGGCATCAGACACGGCAATCTGTACTTTCGAGCGGAGCCCGTCAAGGACGATCCCCAGGACCGATTCAAGATCGTTGTCCGCAGGGGCATCGGCACAAAGGCGCCGCTCGCCGATGCGCCGGCGAATGCCTGATCGCCGGATGTAGTCGCTCGCCGCGCTTCGGGTAAGTGACGATGCGTCTGCCGGCATCGAATGGGACAATCGAATCCCCCAAAGAATGACAGCCGCGGGAGACGATGAAATGGCAACCCAACATGCCGTGGATCAACGCGGTGCACGGATCGCGCCGTCAGACGGTCTCTCGTATGTCCGCGGAGAAACCGATCCGCCGCTCTCGGAGGCGACGATCGGCGAGTTTCTGCGTACGACGGTCGAGCGCTTCCCCGACCGCCCGGCGGTGGTCTTCCGTGAGCAAGGCATTCGCTGGACCTGGCGCGAGTTCGCCGAAGAGGTCGACGTGCTTGCCGCCGGTTTCACCGAACTCGGTATCGCGCGTGGGGATCGTGTCGGCATCTGGTCGCCGAACCGTGTCGAATGGCTGATGACGCAATTTGCCACGGCCCGTATCGGCGCCATTCTCGTCAATGTGAATCCGGCCTATCGGCTGACGGAACTCGAGTATGCGCTGAACAAATCGGGATGCACGGCGATCGTTGCGGCGGAGCGCTTCAAGACGTCGATGTATCTCGACATGCTGCGTGCGCTGGCTCCGGAGCTCGCGGACTCTGAGCCAGGCCAACTGCACGCCGCGCGCCTGCCTGAGCTGCGCACGGTGGTGCGGATGGGCGACACGCCGGCCCCGGGCATGCTGACCTTTTGCGAACTCGTCGAAAAAGGCCGCGTGGCGCTCGATACCGCCGCGCTGGACGCAATCGGTGCCACGCTTTCGGCAGGCGACGCAATCAACATCCAGTTCACGAGCGGCACCACCGGCCATCCCAAGGGTGCGACACTCACGCACCGCAATGTGGTCAATAACGCGCGGTACATCGCCCGCGCCATGCGGTTGACCGAGAACGATTCGCTTTGCATTCCCGTTCCGCTTTATCACTGCTTCGGCATGGTGCTCTCCGTGTTGGCCTGTGTTTCCGCGGGCGCCACCATGGTATTTCCGGCCGAGGCGTTCGATCCCGGCGCCACGCTCGCGGCTGTCTCGGAGGAGCGCTGCACGGCGCTGCATGGGGTACCGACCATGTTCATCGCCGAGCTCGATCACCCCGATTTCGACCGGTTCGATTTGACAGCGCTGCGTACGGGGATCATGGCCGGTTCACCGTGCCCGATCGAGACGATGAAGCGTGTCGTGGCACGGATGCACCTGTCCGAAATCACGATCGCCTACGGCATGACCGAGACGAGCCCGGTCTCGTTCCAGAGTGCGACGACGGATCCGCTCGACAAGCGCACGTCGACGGTGGGTCGCATCCAGCCGCATCTCGAGGCGAAGGTGGTCGATCCCGAGGGACGGACGGTTCCGGTTGGCACGATTGGCGAGCTTTGGACGCGCGGCTACTCCGTCATGCGCGGCTATTGGGACGACGATGCCCGCACACGCGAGGCGATTCAGGACGGCTGGATGCACACCGGCGACTTGGCGACGATCGATGCCGAGGGCTATTGCAATATCGTCGGACGCCTGAAAGACATGCTCATTCGCGGCGGCGAGAACATCTATCCGCGCGAGATCGAGGAGTTCTTGTTCCAGCATCCGAAGATTCAGAGCGTACAGGTCTTCGGTGTACCGGACGCCAAGTATGGCGAGGAGGTCTGCGCCTGGGTCACGTTGCGTTCCGGCGAGCAGATGACCGAAGACGAATTGCGCGAGTACTGCCAGGGCCGGATCGCGCACTACAAAGTGCCGCGCTATGTGCGCTTTGTCGACGAAATGCCGATGACCGTGACAGGCAAGGTGCAGAAGTTCGTCATGCGCGAGCGCATGGTCGAGGAACTCGGGCTCGCCTCGCCGAAGACCTGTTGAGGGCGGTGGCGCGGCGAACCCGTCGGGCAAAAAAAAAGCGGGCCAGCGGCCCGCTAAAAACCACACGCTACGGGGTTAGCGCGAGGAGACCAAGGAAGGAACCAATGAGGTGCTATGTATTGCGCCTCAACGATTCCAGCAAAGATGTACCCAAAAGGATTCGATCTGTCTGATCGGATTTCGGCATCATTATTGCACGAACTCAGAAAGTGCAAATATTGGGACGTCGAAACACACCTGTGTTGAAACCGTTGAGGGGCATTGTGGGCGAATTGCCCGGGCGACGCGGTAACAAAGTGTTTCAGGATGTAACCTAGGCGGGACAAGGCGCGGCGGGACTTTTTGCCGAATTTTGCGCAAATTGAGTCATTATTTCCGATGCACAAGTGGCTTGGTATCGATTACAGAATTGCATGCCAATTGCGCGCGGGAGTCAATTGCCGGATATTCCATTTCATGCAAACCAATATAAAGATTAGCCGGAAAATTTAGCCCGAAATGCTAAATCGCCATTTTTAGGGCGATGCCCGAGTAGACATGTTGCGCGTTGCTTTTTCTCTACGGCTTTCGAGACGATGAAGGAGCCATTGGCATTGCGACGCATGTTGACGCGCGATCTCCGGAGTGGGGCTGTGCTGGCATCGGCGTCGCTCCGCGACTCGGTGGCCGGCTACATGCAATCGCGCGGCTGCCGAATGGTCAAGATCGAGCGCAAGCCTCCTTGGCGCCAACCCCCAGCATGACGACGGCGCGCCGCGCATGTGGGGGGAGCGGGGACACCCCGCGCGGCCCGTCTTCACGCCGCTTCGGGGCGCGCCTTCATTTCAGCCATTTATCGGAAATGGCCTGAAACTCGCCCGTTGCGCGGGCAAGATGCAGCCATTGGTCGACATATTGCTGAAACGGGACATCGCCGCGCGGGACCATGTAGGCCTTCTCCCCGTATTGAAACGGCTTGTCGGGATGGATCGAGCACAGGCCCGGATTCAACTTTTGCTGCAGCAGCGTTTCCGATGCGTCGGTCACCATGACATCCGCCTTGCCGGCCAGAATCTGCTTGAAGATCGTCACGTTGTCCGGGTAGACCGTGACAGTCGCGTGCGGGAAATACTGCTTGGCGAAACGCTCGTTCGTGCCGCCCGGATTGACGATCACACGCGTGGACGATTGGTCGATCTGAGCGACCGTCTGGTATTTGTCGGCGTCGGCGCAGCGCGCGATCGGCGTCTTCCCGTCGATCATGTACGGTTCCGTGAAGAACACGTGCTTCTGGCGCTCGAGCGTCGTCGAGACGCCCCCCACGGCGATATCGCATTTTGCGATGAAGTCCTTCATCAGATTCGACCACGTCGTCTTCACGAACTCGGCCTTCGCGCCGAGCGACTTCGCGAGCGATTCGGCCATATCGATGTCGATTCCTTCGAAGGTGCCGTCGGGCTTCAGGAACGAATAGGGTTTGTAGTCGCCGGTCGTGCACACGCGCAGCGTGGTGCGCGCCGCGATCGCATCGAGGCGCGATGCCGGCGGCGCAGCTGCCGAGTCCGCTGTCGCGTCGGCTAGCGCGGCGCCCGAGCAGGCAAGGCTGAGCAGGCAGGCAAGGGTGGCTTTTCTCATCGTGGTCTCCGATTGGAAGTTTGCGGCGATGGTAGCAGCATCAAAACTCTGCCTGCGTGCTTTTGTCGCGAGCGCGACGGCCGCCCGCTCGCGTCCGGTAAAATGGGCGCTTTTCCAGCCGCGCCGCCTCCCAGACCCAACGTGCCCTCGACCCTGATCAACGACACCTTCTTGCGCGCCCTGCTGCGCGAGCCGACCGAGTACACGCCCATCTGGCTGATGCGCCAGGCCGGCCGTTATCTGCCCGAGTACAACGCCACGCGCGAGCGGGCGGGCAGTTTCCTCGGTCTCGCCAAAAACCCCGACTACGCGACCGAGGTCACGCTGCAGCCGCTCGAACGCTACCCGCTCGATGCGGCGATCCTCTTTTCCGACATCCTGACGGTCCCCGACGCGATGGGGCTCGGCCTGTCGTTCGCTGCCGGCGAGGGACCGCGCTTTGCGCGCCCGGTGCGCGACGAGGCCGATGTCGCGCGCCTGGCCGTACCCGACATCGAGGCGACGCTCGGCTACGTGACCGATGCCGTGCGCGAAATCCGTCGTGCGTTGACCGACGCGCAAGGGCGCCAGCGCGTGCCGCTGATCGGCTTCTCCGGCAGCCCGTGGACGCTTGCCTGCTATATGGTCGAAGGCGCCGGCTCGGACGACTTCCGGACGGTGAAGTCGATGCTCTACAGCCGCCCCGATCTCATGCATCGGATCCTCGAAATCAACGCGCAGGCCGTGGCTGCCTACCTGAACGCGCAGATCGAGGCGGGTGCGCAGGCGGTCATGATTTTCGATACCTGGGGCGGTGCGCTCGCCGACGGCGTGTTTCAGCGTTTTTCGCTCCATTACACCGGCGAAGTCGTGCGTCGGTTGAGGCGGGAGCATGACGGTGCGCGCATCCCGGTGATCACGTTCACGAAAGGCGGCGGCCAGTGGCTCGAAGAGATCGCCGATGCCGGCGTCGATGCCGTCGGGCTGGACTGGACGACCGATCTCTCGCGCGCACGCGAGCGCCTCGGCGATCGCGTGGCGCTGCAAGGCAACCTCGATCCCACCGTTCTGTTCGCCCCTCCCGCGACGATCCGCGCCGAGGCGCGAGCCGTGCTCGAGCGCTTCGGCCCGCATTCCGGCCACGTATTCAATCTGGGCCATGGCATCTCGCAGTTCACCCCACCCGAACACGTCGCGGAACTCGTGGACGAAGTGCATCAAGCAAGTCGCGCCCTGCGCGCACAGTCCCCTGCCACATAAGCATGTCCTTTTTATTGCAACGCAGCGAAATGGGCTCTGGCTCTAAGGGCTGCCGTGGGCTGAAAACGGCGCCGACCGGCGGTTTCCAAGTTGTCAAGACTTGACTTATGCACATTCTTCTCGTTGCGGCGCGGTAGAGCGAAAGCGAGTTGACGCGATGCTGCAAACGTTGTAGCGGACCCCCTCCGGCCTTGTTCGACAAGGGTTTCCGGGCGGTGGGAGATATGTGCGGTTGCCCACGGAAGGCCGTCGCCGCGCCACTCGACGGCCAACGCCTGGGTACTTTTCAACAAAGTTATCCACAGGGGCGCGGCGGGTAGGGCAATCCCCAGCAAGATCCTCGACTTAGCGGCGAATGTGATGTTTTACTTTAAGTTCGATTCAGCGGCATGCGGGGCGCAGCGAGCTGGCCGCTACATGGTCTCGCGGGCCTTTGCCGCATGACGCAACTGATCGCCCGGATTGCGCTCGATCATCCCGTGCCGACCCTGTTCGACTATCGGTGTGAGTCCTCACTCGCGCCGCAAGCGGGCATGCTCGCGGCGGTGCCGTTCGGCAGACGCGAGATAGTGGGGCTGATCTGCGAGGTTGTGACGACGACGGAGGTGCCGTCCGAACGGCTGCGCGACGTCCGACTGGTCTGCGCCGGCTGTGCGCCGTTCACCGATGAATGGCTTCGCCTCGTGGCGTTCGCCGCGGATTATTACCAGCGTTCGGTGGGCGAGGTTGCGTTACCGGCGCTGCCTCAAGTGCTGCGCGATCCCGCGCGCTGGGAGCGGCTTTTCGCGCCCGGTATCTCGTTCAGGCTCACGCCGGCCGGACGCGAAGCGTTGCCGGCCACGCTGCCGGCGCGCGCCAACGCGTTGCGGCGCCTCGCGGGCGCACTGGAGGCGGGGCCACTCGATGCTCGCGAGGCCAGATCGCATTTTTCGAAGGCGCGCGCGACGTTGGAAGCGTGGCAGTCGCAGGGCTGGATCGAGGCGATCGAAACGGCCGCGGATGCGGCCGGTGTTACCGATGCCACCGATGCCACCGATGCCACCGATGCCACCGATGCCACCGATGCCACCGATGCCGGACCCGGAGCGGGCGTGCCTGCGCCGCCTGCACAACCGTGCGCGCCACGGCCCACGCTGACGTCCGAGCAGAGCCAGGCCGTGGAGGCCATCGGTGCGGCCGAAGGCTTCGCGCCCTTCCTGCTGCACGGCGTGACGGGCAGCGGCAAGACCGAGGTCTATCTGCATGCGCTCGCGGAGCGCTTCGCGCGCCATCCCGATGCGCAGGCGCTCGTGCTCGTCCCCGAGATCAACCTCACGCCGCAGTTCGAGGCCGTGTTCCGCGCGCGCTTCGCCGCCCGGCTCGGCGGCGAAGCCATCGTCACGCTGCATAGCGGCATGGCCGATGGCGAGCGCGCGCGAAGCTGGCTTGCCGCGCATCGTGGCCGAGCGCGTATCGTGCTCGGCACGCGCCTCGCCGTGCTGGCCTCGATGCCGCGGCTCGCGCTCGTCGTGGTCGACGAAGAGCACGATCCCGCCTACAAGCAGCAAGAAGGGCTGCGTTACTCGGCTCGCGATCTCGCCGTGTGGCGCGCCAAACAGCTCGCGATTCCGGTTGTACTCGGCTCGGCCACGCCCTCGCTCGAAAGCTGGTGGCACGCGCAGCAGGGGCATTATCGGCGGCTGACGCTGACGCGCCGGGCCGTGGCCGACTCCGCATTGCCGGCCGTGCGGATGATCGATCTCGAGGAAGAACGCCGACGCGGCCGGGCGAGCGTCGAGGGGTTTTCGACGCCGCTCGTCGCCGCGCTCAAGGCTCGCCTCGAACGCGGCGAGCAAAGCCTCGTGTTCCTGAATCGGCGCGGCTACGCTCCGGTGCTCTCGTGCGATGCATGCGGCTGGTTGGCCGGCTGTCCGCGCTGCAGTGCCTATGTCGTGCTCCATAAACCCGAGCGCGCCCTGCGCTGCCATCATTGCGGCTGGGAGTCGCGGGTTCCGCGCGCCTGTCCGGAGTGCGGCAATGTCGATATCGCGCCGCTCGGCCGCGGCACGCAGCGCGTGGAGGAAACCCTCGCCACGCTCTTGCCGGGCGCGCGCGTGCTGCGCATCGACGCCGACAGCACGCGCCGCAAGGGGAGCGCGCAGGCGCTGTTCTCCGATGTCCATGCCGGCGAGGTCGACGTTCTGGTGGGCACGCAGATGATCGCCAAAGGGCATGACTTTCAGCGCGTGTCGCTCGTCGCCGTACTCAATGCGGATACGGCGCTCTTTTCGCACGACTTTCGCGCCGGCGAGCGGCTGTTCGCGCAGCTCATGCAAGTCAGCGGGCGGGCGGGGCGAGCGGGGCTATCGGGAGAAGTGCTGGTTCAGACGCGCTATGCACGCCACGCGCTCTATCAGGCGCTGGCGCGTCACGATTACGGAGGTTTCGCCGACGCGACGCTCGGCGAGCGGCGCGAGGCGCATCTGCCGCCTTTTGTCTATCAGGCACTACTGCGGGCCGAAGCGCGTACGCTCGAGGCGGCGATCGGCTTCCTTAAGGCTGCGGCTGCCGCGCTCGGCGGCATGGAGTCGGCGGAGCGTGTGACCGTCTACGATCCCGTGCCGATGACGATCGTCAAGGTGGCCAACGTCCATCGGGCGCAGTTGCTCGTCGAAAGCGGTTCGCGCGCGGCATTGCTAGCCACGTTGCGGGGCTGGCAGCCGGCGCTGCGCTCGCTCAAGGGCGTGCTGCGCTGGGCACTCGAAGTCGATCCCGTCGATATCTGACACGCACGGTCGCAGCGCCTCGACTTATCGCAATCGGCTGCGGGCCGAACGCGCGCGGGCGCGCACATCGATAGCGTAGCCGGGTTTCGCGGCAGCAAGCGCAAGCGTTCTGCCTCGGGCGGGGGCGGCCTGGCGCCGCTTGAGCGGTTGCCGGTATCTGGCCGACGAGCGGCACTCATGTGAGCAAAGCATGACGAAGTCTCGCGTTATTCGTCCCGGGGGCTGCGCATTGCGGCTGCTGCGGTTGGCGGCTGTTTTCGGCTGTTCTCGGCCATTGGCCGGCGGCTCGCTTGGCCTGCTGCATGCCCGGTTACCCCGGGCGCGACGGGCATGCTGCGCTTCGATAGGGTTGTCGTCAGATTCGTTGGGCGTCGTGTCGCGCCTCGCCTTCGCGCTGCGCCTGCTGCGCTTGCTCGGCGGCGAGCCGCGCGGTACGCACTCGGGCGATGGCCATCGCGCGATTCATCGCGGGCGAGGCACCTCGAACGAAGAGCGCCAGGCAGAAGACCGTCATGATCCAGATGCTGCCGAGTACGATCCACTTTTCCATTGCGCCTCCCTTCCTGTCCGTTGCCCGCGCCCGATGCCCGGGCGCTCACCTGTGTTTACGGCAGCCCCGAACGCTTCCGGAGGGCGCTGGTAACGATTTAGGCTCAGGGAAAACACCGAGCGCGGGAGGGGCACCGCGGCCGGGCGCCGTTCCTGCTGAAACCCTTACCTGACAAGGGAGGGCATGAGGTGCAACCCTATCTCCAATTCGGTTGCACCTTTTTATTGGGAGGCGTACGATTCGCCCAACTTTTGATCATTGGCCGGCATCTGGCTGGCAAGCGAAGAATCATGGCTAGCACCACCCTTGGCGTCAAAGTCGACGATCTGCTCCGCACTAGGCTCAAAGAGGCGGCGACGCGGCTCGAACGCACTCCGCACTGGCTCATCAAGCAGGCCATCTTTGCCTACCTCGAGAAGATCGAGCACGGGCAACTGCCCCCGGAGTTGACGGGCGCAACCCACGCCGCCGATTTCGCCGACGCGGCGCCCGGCGCCGAGCATGACGACGAAGGCGCACCGCACCCGTTCCTCGATTTCGCGCAGAGTGTGCAACCGCAATCGGTGTTGCGCGCGGCGATCACGGCGGCCTACCGGCGGCCGGAACCCGAATGCGTGCCATTCCTTCTCGGCGAGGCGCGGCTGCCTGCGGCGCTCTCGGCCGAGGTCCGCAAGATGGCGGGGGGGCTCGTCGAGGCATTGCGCGCCAAGCGCACGGGCGGTGGCGTCGAGGGCCTCATCCATGAGTTTTCGCTGTCGAGCCAGGAAGGCGTCGCGCTCATGTGCCTGGCCGAAGCACTCCTTCGTATTCCCGACCGCGCGACGCGCGATGCGCTCATTCGCGACAAGATCAGCAAGGGCGATTGGAAGTCGCATGTGGGCCATGCCCCGTCGTTGTTCGTCAACGCAGCGACCTGGGGCTTGATGATCACGGGCAAGCTCGTCACGACGAACAGCGAGGCGGGGTTGTCGTCTGCGCTGACGCGTCTCATCGGCAAGGGCGGCGAGCCGCTCATCCGAAAGGGCGTCGATATGGCGATGCGCCTGATGGGCGAGCAGTTCGTGACGGGCGAGACGATTTCGGAAGCGCTGGCCAACAGCCGCAAGTACGAAGCGCGCGGCTTTCGCTACTCGTACGACATGCTCGGCGAAGCCGCCACGACCGAGGAAGATGCGCAACGCTATTACGCATCGTACGAACAGGCCATCCATGCGATCGGCAAGGCCGCGGGGGGCCGTGGCATCTATGAAGGCCCCGGCATCTCCATCAAGCTGTCGGCGCTGCATCCGCGCTACTCGCGCGCGCAGCAAGAGCGCGCGATGACCGAATTGCTGCCGCGCGTGCGCGCACTCGCGGTATTGGCGCGCCGCTATGACATCGGCCTGAATATCGACGCAGAAGAAGCCGATCGGCTCGAGCTCTCGCTCGATCTGCTCGAAGCGCTTTGCTTCGATCCCGAGCTTGCCGGCTGGAACGGCATCGGCTTTGTCGTGCAGGCCTATCAAAAGCGCTGCCCGTACGTCATCGACTACGTGATCGATCTTGCGCGCCGCAGCCGTCATCGCGTGATGGTCCGGCTCGTCAAGGGCGCCTATTGGGACAGCGAGATCAAGCGTGCGCAGGTCGACGGGCTCGAGGGCTACCCGGTGTACACGCGCAAGGTCTATACCGACGTCTCGTACCTCGCCTGCGCAAAGCGCTTGCTCGGTGCGCCCGATGCCGTCTATCCGCAGTTCGCCACACACAATGCGCATACGTTGGCGGCGATCTATCACCTCGCGGGGCAGAACTACTACCCGGGCCAATACGAATTCCAGTGTCTGCACGGCATGGGCGAGCCGCTCTACGAAGAAGTGACCGGACGGGACAAGCTCAATCGCCCGTGCCGTATCTATGCGCCCGTCGGCACGCACGAGACGCTGCTCGCGTACCTCGTGCGGCGGTTGCTCGAGAACGGCGCCAATACCTCGTTCGTGAACCGCATCGCCGATGAATCGGTGCCCGTCGCGGCACTCGTGGGCGATCCGGTCGAAGAGGCATCGAAGATCGTGCCGCTCGGCGCGCCGCACGCCAAGATTCCGCTGCCGCGCGATCTCTACGGGTCGGAGCGCGTCAATTCGATGGGTCTCGATCTGTCGAACGAGCATCGCCTCGCATCGCTTTCGTCAGCGCTGCTGGCCAGCGCGCATCACCCGTGGCGAGCGGCGCCGATGCTCGGCGACGGCGAGGCCGCGGCCGGCGCGGGGCGCGAGGTCCGCAATCCGGCCGATCAGCGCGATATCGTCGGTGTCGTCGTCGAAGCCACACGCGAGCATGTCGATGCGGCGCTCGTCCATGCCGTGGCCGCCGCGCCGATCTGGCAGGCGACGCCTGTCGAAGCGCGCGCCGATTGCCTCGCCCGCGCGGCCGATCTGCTCGAAGCGCAGATGCATACGCTGATGGGGCTCATCGTGCGCGAGGCCGGCAAGTCGCTCGCGAACGCGATTTCCGAAATTCGCGAGGCGGTGGATTTCCTGCGCTACTACTCCGCGCAGATTCGCGACGAATTCTCGAACGATACGCATCGCCCGCTCGGTCCCGTCGTTTGCATCAGCCCGTGGAACTTCCCGCTCGCGATCTTCATGGGACAGGTGGCCGCGGCGCTGGCCGCCGGCAACACGGTGCTGGCCAAACCAGCCGAGCAGACACCGCTGATCGCCGCGCAGGCCGTGCGCATCCTGCGTGAAGCGGGCGTGCCCGCGGGCGCCGTGCAACTGCTGCCGGGCGACGGCGAAACGGTTGGCGCAACACTCGTGGCCGACGCGCGTACGCGCGCCGTCATGTTCACGGGTTCCACCGAAGTCGCGCGCCTCATCAACAAGACGCTCGGCAAACGCCTCGATGCGGACGGGCGGCCGATTCCGTTGATTGCGGAGACGGGTGGACAAAATGCGATGATCGTCGATTCGTCGGCGCTTGCCGAGCAAGTCGTCGCCGACGTCATGCAGTCGGCGTTCGATTCGGCTGGCCAGCGGTGCTCGGCGCTGCGAGTGCTCTGCGTGCAAGACGACGTCGCGGATCGCACGCTCACGATGCTCAAGGGCGCGATGTTCGAGTTGACGGTCGGCAACCCCGACCGGCTGTCGACGGATGTCGGCCCCGTCATCGACCTCGAGGCGAAGCGCACGATCGATACGCACGTCGCCGCGATGCGCGAGAAGGGGCGCGCGGTGACGCAACTGCCGCTGGCGGAGAGCTGTGCGCACGGAACGTTCGTGGCGCCGACGCTGATCGAAGTCGACAGCATCGCCGAGCTCAAGCGCGAAGTGTTCGGGCCGGTACTGCATGTCGTGCGCTACCGCCGCAGCGAACTCGATCAATTGCTCGAGGAGATTCGGGCAACGGGCTACGGGTTGACGCTCGGCATCCATACGCGCATCGACGAGACGATCGCGCACGTGATTGCCCGTGCGCATGTCGGCAACATCTACGTCAACCGCAACGTCATCGGCGCGGTGGTGGGCGTTCAGCCGTTCGGCGGCGAAGGCCTCTCCGGCACGGGACCGAAAGCGGGCGGCGCGCTCTACTTGCAGCGCTTGTTGGCCAAGCGTCCGGCCGGCTTGCCGAAATCGCTTGCGTCTGTCCTCGTGTCCGATGCGCAGCCGCGAGAATCGAGCGGCAACGGTAGCGCAAATCCGCGCGCGGCACTGACGGCGCTGCGCGATTGGTTGATCGCCGAGCGCGAACCGGCCCTCGCCGCACGGTGCGACGGCTACCTGGAGAACATGCCGGTCGGCGCGACGGCCGTGCTGCCGGGGCCGACGGGCGAGCGCAATACCTACACGCTCGGTGCGCGCGGTACCGTGAGCTGCGTGCCAACGACGCCGAGCGGCGCGCGCGCTCAACTGGCGGCCGTGTTGGCCACCGGTAATCGCGCGCTGTTCTCGGGCGCGGCGGGCGAGGCGCTCGTTGCGGCTCTGCCGCCGCAACTGAAAGCGTATGCGAGCGTGCAACCGGGCGCCGATGCGCAGTACGATGCCGTACTTTTCGAGGGCGACAGCGACGAGTTGCTCGCGCTCGTGAAAGATGTGGCGCAGCGCCCGGGGCCGATCGTCTCGGTGCAGGGCGTCGCGACGAACGGGTTTGTCAACGGCAGCGATGAGGATTACGCGCTCGAGCGCCTCATGACCGAGCGTTCGGTGAGCGTGAACACGGCCGCGGCGGGCGGCAATGCGAATTTGATGACGATCGGCTGAGCGACCCTCTCGATCGGTTCAAAGCCGGAGGCGGTACGGCCAACCCGAGCCGCTCCACACCTACCTGGTACCAAGGAGAAAATATGCAGCACAAGATGAAACAGATGGCGGGCGCAACGGTTGTTGCGGCAATGTCGCTGGTGGGGACCGCACACGCGCAGCAAGCCGAGGATGTGAAGCTCGGGTTTGCGGGCCCGATGACGGGTGCACAGGCGCACTACGGCGCCGACTTCCAGAACGGCATTACGCTGGCTGTAGAAGAAATGAACGCGACGAAGCCCGTGATCGGCGGCAAGCCGGTGCGCTTCGTGCTCGATTCGGCTGACGATCAGGCCGACCCGCGCACGGGTACGACGGTCGCGCAAAAGCTCGTCGATGACGGCATCAAGGGCATGCTCGGCCACTTCAACTCGGGCACGACGATTCCGGCCTCGCGCATCTACGCGAACGCGGGCATTCCGCAGATCGCCATGGCGACGGCGCCCGAGTACACGCAGCAAGGTTTCAAGACGACGTTCCGCATGATGACCTCCGACACGCAGCAAGGCTCGGTGGCCGGCACCTTCGCGGCGAAGAACCTCGGTATGAAGAAGATCGCGATCGTCGACGATCGCACCGCTTACGGCCAGGGTCTTGCCGATCAATTCGCGAAGGCTGCCAAAGCGGCGGGCGCGACGATCGTCGATCGCGAGTACACGAACGACAAGGCGGTCGACTTCAAGGCTATTTTGACGAAGCTGAAGGCGGTCAACCCTGATCTCGTCTACTACGGCGGGGCGGATTCGCAAGCGGGACCGATGGTCAAGCAGATGAAGTCGCTCGGTATCAAGGCGCCGCTGATGGGCGGCGAAATGGTGCATACGCCGACGTTCCTGAAGATCGCGGGCGACGCCGCGGAAGGGACGATCGCGTCGCTGGCAGGCTTGCCGCTCGACGACATGCCCGGCGGCAAGGACTATGTCGTGAAGTACAAGAAGCGCTTCGGCAAGGATGTCGAAACCTACTCGCCGTACGCCTACGACGGTGCGATGGCGATGATGAAGGCGATGGAAAAGGCCAACTCGACCGATCCGGTCAAATACCTGCCTGTGCTGGCCAAGACGGATATGCAGGGCGTGACGACGAAGGACCTCGCATACGATACGCGCGGCGATCTGAAGAACGGCGGCATCACGATCTACAAGGTCGAAGGCGGCCAGTGGAAAGCGCTGCAAAGCATCGGCGGGAAGTAAGCCGGCTGAGTTCGAGCGTCTAAGGTAATCGCCCCGCGGAATGAGCGTTCGTTCCGCGGGGTTTTTTGCGCTCAGGCGAAGCGAGTGGCACGATGACAGTCAATCGGCGTCGCTGGCGACTCAAAGCAAGTCCGAGCTTGCCGCAATGAGCGTTGCCACGTTGCATCGCTACGCGCCCGCGGTTTCTGCCGTGTCGATGCTGCGTGACGACGGGCGGGGCGGCTTCGCACCCGCCGTGATGACGCGGGCAACGCCGCGCGGCCAGCGGCGCGCGAAAGAGCGGGCCAATTTTGTTTCGTGATCCGGTTCGTTGAATCCGCCGGGCGTCGCCAGCACCAAGCCCTTGAGGCGATCCATTGCACGCGGGCGCTCGACCTTTGTTTCCCAGATGGTGCCGACCAACTTCGAAATGTTTTCCATGGGAGGCGCGCCGCCCATGAACACCATCTCGGCAACTTCCGGTGGAACGCCCAGCATGACCGAAGCCAGTATCCCGCCGTTTATGAGTGGCGCCGCCGTGAAGGCCCTTGCGGACGAGCTGTTGCTCTGCCGGGAGACGAGCTCTTGAAGCGCTATATCGCGGGCAAACTGCATCTTTTCCGCTTCGTCGGCAAAGCCGCGCTGCGGTACCGGTATCTTGCCCTCGTCCATTAATACGAGCACGGCAGACTGCACTTGCTTCACAGCGGAGCGGAAATCGAACGGAATCGACAGCGCGAATCCCGTGGACAAGATGCCCCCGAGCGGCGCTTGCATGACCGGGTCCATGCCATTGGTCGTGATGACGAATCCAGTAGCGGTGGCGAATGGAGCGCCGGTGGCGGCCCCCTTCAAACCTGCGGTAAGCGCTCGTTTCGCATAGATGCGCCCCTCACCGTTAAGCACGCCGCGGCCCTTCAATAGATTGATCGCCACTTCGCGCAGGCTCTCCGCGCCGGTGAAAGTTTTGAGCGAGGGCGTCATACCGCTCGCCAACAGATCGCCTCGAGCCGTCTCCAACTCGCCGATGGCGTTATCCCCGATATCCGTGAGGAGGAGTAGGAATACCTTTGCAGCGCTCTCTGCGATGTAGGCAACGGTATTGCCCGACACGTGTTCGGGGAAGACTCTGTGGATCACGTAGTCTCCGCCGGAGCCGATCATCGACGAAAGGCTCAGCGAGGTCGCGGTATCCTTCCAGTCCGCCCGCCCCGAGTACTGCAACTCGGCAAGATCGACGCTCAAGAGCCGCAGGCGCTGATCGGCGATATGGTCTTTCAGTGAATCGAGCGTACGCTGGCCGATTTCAGGTACGACGAGCTCATAACCTGGTAGGTCCAATATCCCTTCTGCGAGGGCGCTGTTGGCGGGCGCCGGCGCGTCGCCCGCGATTAGATCGTGGAAGAATGGCCAAGCCACTGTTTCCTGGAACTCGAAAACGCGCTCCTTTTTGTCGGGGATTTTTCCCGAGACCTTGAAGTGTCCGATGATTTCTTCGGTGAGGTATGCCTCATGAGCGTCAACGGTCCAGGGGTTCTTCGCCAATATCGCAATTGGCAAGCCTTCCTTGGGAATGGGGAGAAGGCTAAGGGTGCGCGTGGGCAATTGCCCGAGCAATTGCACAAGAGCTTGGTCATTCGAATGTACCTTGCCCGTGCGATCGATGACACCCGCCAAGGTTTCGTAACCGGGCAGCACCGGTAGCGACTTTCCTTTCTTGAGGCGGTCTTCGATTGCTTCCGTGTCGGCAAGCTGTGCGGGCACGATTCCGAGTTTTTGTCTGTTGCGCGACAAATAATCGGCGAGCGTTTTTACCGCGGCGTCCGACGTGAATCCGGTGCCGACCGGCTCAGTCTCTCGACCTGTCCTGATCGAAGGCGCCGACGCGCGGACTGCCGGCCTGGGCGAGCCTTGCGCTCGCGGGGCCGGCAAGTTCGTCGCGCCGCTGAGTTCTTTTGGTCTGGGCGACGGGGCCGAACCCGCAGGCATGTCTTTGTCCGACTTGCCGATGCGGCCTTGTTCTCCGTCTCCCGACCCACCTGCTCCCGCATTAGGAATCCTAACCATTGCGACGACCACCCTTAAAATTGTCATACCGCCAGTTTGGGAAAACGGCTATGAACAAGTTGTCGAATAAAGTAAAGAACTCCACAGACGGCGTGCCGATCGAGCACCATCAACAGTGAAGCTTGGCGGTATTGTGGAGACGTTATCAACGCGTGGCTCGCTGTCGACGAAGCGAACCACGGCTCGACGAATAATCAATCTCGATTGCTTTGCGCGTGCGACCTTGGTTGCGGCTGGACTTCGCTAGCGAGAACGTCATTGCGCATGCGATCCCCCGCGTATCGGATCGACTTCTATTCGCGTGAGAACCGAGCGATGTCCACCGTGCTCAGGTTTTTCTTACTCCAGTTTCCGTCGACGCCTACCCCTCCATCGCACTCGAAAAACGCAGTAGACCATCCGTTAACGCAACAATCGAGGGAGTGCGCCGGAACAGGCAAGAACCTGCGATCTCGCGCAAACGTTTGCTTCGCCGATGCGACAGACCGATCGATGCCCATGACCCATTAACGGAAAGCCCAGACATGGATGATTTGAAAAAGAACGAACAGGAAACGGGGATTTCGCGGCGCACATTCCTTTATAGCCTTGGCGCGCTGGTGCTCTCGGCTTGCGGAGGGGGAGGTGGGACGAGTGCCGCCGCATCGGTGAGCCGCACGACGAGCACGGGCGCTGCCGCCGCGGGCGGAGCATTGGCGCATGTCGCCTCGGGCGCCACGGATCTGACGACGAGCGGCCAGTTCGTCCACCCCGGTTTGCTGCACACGCAAAGCGACTTCGCCCGCATGGCACAAAAAGTATCGGCACAGGCGTCGCCGTGGATCGACGGCTGGAACGTGCTGATTGCCAATAGCCACGCGAGTCTGTCCTGGACGCCGCGCCCGCAAGTCGAGGTTGACCGGGGCGGCACCGGCACGCAGAACTACCCGGTGCTCTATAACGACATCGCTGCGGCCTACGCATGCGCGTTGCGGTGGAAGGTGACCGGCGACGCGCGCTACGCCGACAAAGCCGTGCAGATCATGAACGCATGGTCGTCGACGCTGCAGCGGCTCGGCGGCGACTCCAACGTCGATCTGGCCGCCGGCATCTATGGATACGAGTTTGCGAACGCCGGCGAGATCATGCGCAATTACACGGGCTGGGCCGGTGCCGACTTCGCCGCGTTCCAGACGATGATGCGCAACATCTTCTACCCGATCAATCACGATTTCCTGAATCGCCACAACGGCACCGAGATCACGCATTACTGGGCCAATTGGGATTTGTGCAATCTCGCTTCCGTGATGGCCATCGGCGTGCTCTGCGACGATCACTCGCTCTTCGACGAGGCGGTCAACTATTTCCTGAACGGCCCCGGCAACGGCGCCATCGCGCAAGCGGTCTACTATCTGCACCCTGGCTATCTGGGCCAGTGGCAGGAGAGCGGGCGGGACCAGGGACACAATACGCTCGGCATTGCGCTCGCCGGGGCGATCTGCGAGATGGCCTGGAACCAGGGCATCGATCTTTATGGGCACGACAATAACCGGTTCCTCGCCGGTGCCGAATACGTGGCGAAGGCGAACCTGCTTCAGCCGGACGGCACGACTTACTACACGGTGCCTTACGTCACTTATTCGAACGTCGACGTGACGCAAACGGCGTTCTCGACCGCGAGCCAGGGCACGATCCGCCCATGCTGGGCGCTCGTCTACAACCACTATGTCAACCGCAAAGGTCTTGCCGCACCGTGGTCGAAGCAGTTCGCACTCAAGATCCAACCTGAGGGCGGCGGTGGAAACTACGGGCCGAACAGCGGCGGCTACGATCAACTCGGCTACGGCACGTTGACGTGCACGCGTGACCCTGTGGTGCCGGCGGCCGCGCCAAGCGGGCTGACGGCCTATCCTGCCGCCGGGCAAGTCGTGCTTTCATGGTGGGGCGTATCGAACGGCGCGAGCTACAACGTCAAGCGCGGCAGCAGTGCTGGCGGGCCCTACAGCACCGTCGCGACGGGCATCACGGACCCGCTGACCTACACGGACAGCCCGGCGGCGGGTACCTGGTATTACGTCGTCAGTGCCAGCACCGCCTCGGGCGAGAGCGGAAACTCGAACGAAGTCGTCGCCGTGACGACCCTTGTGTTGCATACCGATTTGACGTTCGACGAGACCGCTGGCACGAGCGCTGCCGATGCGAGCGGCAACGGCCATGCGGGTACGCTCGTCGGCGGGGCGTCGCACGGGACGGGGAAACTCGGCAACGCCGTCGTGCTCGATGGCGCGAGCGGTTACGTCAGTTTGCCGAACGATCTCGTTGCCGATGTATCGGACTTCACGGTCGCCGCTTGGGTCTACTGGACGAAGTCGGTTCGTTGGGCGCGCATCTTCGATTTCGGCGCGGGCCCGGGCCGCTATATGATGCTCACCCCGATGGGCGGCGCGGGATTGGTGCGATTCGCAATCACGACGAACGGCCCGTATGGCGAGCGCCGCATCGACGGCAAGGCCCCGTTGCCAACGAACCAATGGACGCATGTTGCCGTGACGTTATCGGGTACGGTGGGCACGCTTTACGTCAACGGTGTTGCGGTCAACAGCGCCACCGACGTGATCTTTGCACCGTGGCGCATCGGCGAAACGGCACAGAACTGGATCGGCCGCTCGCAGTTCTCGGCCGATCCGTATTTCTCCGGATCGATCGACGAGTTCCGCATCTACCGCGGGGCGATGTCGGCCGACCAGATCGCGACGCTTGCGCAAGGGGTGTGATCGACTGCTTGGCGTGATAGGGCAAAACCGAAATCATGCGACCTTCCCGGCTTGGCGGAGCTATGAGTTCTGCCAGGTCTCGTCGAGCGGCGCGAGCCGATAATCGGATCTCCCGGTTGGCAACCGGAGTGGCTCGTGCCGGTCCTCGATCGGAAAATTCGCCGTCGATGGTTCGGGTGTTTGCCAAGTGTTTTCTGCACACGGAGAGCGCCATGCCCATAACCGTAACGATTAGCACCTCTAGCGGCCTTTACCTCGCTGAATCGTCACAACAACAAGTCATCTTGAGCGAAAACGGCACGAGCCCGCGGAGCCAATGGAACGTCAGCGCGCTTCCCGGTGAGGGGAGCGCCGCGGCGCTCGCAGAAGCGGGGGGCGCCACTGTAGTTCCGACGGTCCACAGCAAGATTCAGAATGTGTACAGCACGTCCTTTCTGCAATTCAATCAATCTCAGCCTGCAAAAAATGGCCTGTATCCGGTATGGCTTACGGGCGGCCCAATGGACGCTACGACTTTCGAAATCGGCGCGATGTCATCGGTCAGCCCCATGCGTATTCAAGTGCCGAACGTGAACCCCAATCTGTTTCTTCAAACCGACGCAGTGTCGGTTTTCTTCGGTCCTACCGCGATGAACTGGGTCGTTCAACTCGTCACGTGAGCGCGAGTGCGCGACGCGCACGACTCAGCGGAACACGACCGTGTGATTACCGTGAATCAGCGCGCGGTCTTCGAGGTGATAGAGAAGGCTGCGTGCACGCACGCTTATCTACTACCGGAAGACGCTGGCGAAAAGTTCGTCGCGATCTTTCACCCACTTAGCGGGAAGGTCGCCATTCGCCTCCAGGGCCGCATAGAGCTCCCGAATCATCGCCTTATCTACCTTCCGCGCGGAGAACATCTTGTGGAGGGCCTGATGTCCGTGCATGGCGGAAATGCCGAATTCCCCGGCGAGAGTATGCATGCTGAGGTCATCTGTTACCACCACAGCTTCCCGAACGAGTGTGAACGCCAAAATCTCACAATCCGCCTTCGAAGGCGGGTTCTGGAAGCGCAAAGGGTCCGCAGTTACAGATTGCCGGAGAACGCTTGCCGCAGCCGCGAGTGCGGCCTTTTCATCGGCTGATAGTCGCACGCGCGTTGCGAGGCGCTCCTCCGCCAGATCTTCACCGCCGAACCAAGGAAAACGCTCCCGTAAGCGAGCGCTACGATAAAACTCGTCCTCAACGATAGGCATCACGGTGAGGTGATAGTTTTTCGATCCAAACGGCACGCCGAGGAGCGGCTTGATACGTTTGGCGAACCTCAGATAGGCGTTGGTATCAAGCAACAACAACGTCAAAGCGATAACTCCGCGTGAATTGCTGAAGCATCGCTTAGAGGAATATCGAGAATTTGGCTTACATAGGACGCCCCGATCGAACGCGTCTTGATCATGCCGCGCAACGCAGGAATCAATTGGCAATTGAAAATGCGTTCGCAAGCGGCCACATAGGTTTTAGCCGCAGGCGGCTCATCGTCAAACAGCACCTTGCTTAGTAGAGGAGTTGCATTCCCAGTTCTAAACCGGTGGATCGACTGTTCAGCCAACGGCAGCGCAGGAAGGTTGCTGTACGCCTGGTACTTCTTCACCTCTAGATAGACACTGTAGATGGATATCGAATGTTCCTCAGCATGCTGCTGTAAGGCAGCCAAAGCATGCCGTTCATCCTTTCCACTAGCTTTAGCGTAAGCTACCTTGGAGCAAGCCTCGGGAAAAAGAAGCGCCCCCGCTAGAGCATCCGCGAAATCTTCTCCCTCGTCCTTGCCGGCCAAACTAGGGGTGTACATGTGCGCAAGCTCGTGCGCCATCCAAAACTTAAAATCTTCTAATTTGGTATCGAGATTCAAGTAAATGAATGTGACGTCTTCCGCAGGAAGACATATGTGCAGGGCATTCTCATGGCGCTTTTTTTCGCCCCAAAGTACGGGAATGAGAACTGCTCCAGCCTCAACGAATTGCCCTATCAGATGGCTATACTGAAGGGGCGCCGCGAGTCCGATGCCGAGCTTTGCTCGTATGTCCGCGACAGCTTGCTGGAGGAATCCATAGTCAACACTCGGGGAATCCATCCTTGGCCGCAGTGACGGCCGAGTGGGCAGAAAGGGCACCGTACTTTTCAACAAGTAACCCATTTCCGCAGCGTGTGCCAGATGCGCGGCCGTCGTCTTCGTGCTGGCCCTTTTCCGAAAGGCAATAATCGGAGCTCCCGTTGCAGGAACCTCGACCAGTTTCTCAAAGGGTAGGCGCAAGAGTACCGACAGCCGGAGGAGCTTGTCGGGACGCGGGAAGTCCTTCCCCTTGAGCCAGTTTGTGACAGCCTGCGAGCTAACATCCAGGCGGCGAGCAAGCTCGGCTTGACTGAAACCTGCTTTAGCCAAAGCGTCTGTAACTGCTTCTCGCGACAGAGTTTTTTCCATAGTCTGCATTCTAGTTATCGACGCATCGGGCGTCAAGTTTTGTCAAGTTTCAGTCGTGGCATCGCTCTGTTACAGACCATTGACCTTCCAATTCAGCGCTCGCGGCCCCTTTACTCGTGGCTTCGCTGCCGTTACTGCCACCGTCGTTGCCCAAACGAACGGAGAGTGTATGAAGCTCGCTCAGGACTACCAGCGTGAGTTGTTGACAATGCTCGCCGAAAGCTACCCCCGATCACACGACATCCGGCGGTTGTTCAGCACCATGGACGACGACGCTATGCAGCGCTACGCCGCCAATCTCGTTTACCTAGAGGAACACGGCCTAGCCGAGAGCGCGATCACATACGGGCTCGACGGCCATATGTCGAGTGGCTCCCCAGATCACCGCCAAGGGAATGGACTTCCTCGCCGATAACACAAGAACGGAAGATCGAAGCGACATGGCGTTCTGTCGCGTACCTGCTAGCATTGGCAGCAGGCCTGCTGATCGTTCTGCCGTGTATCGATGCTCTACGGCCTGCGAGCGACTCGATGGCTCAATGGTTCCAACGGGCCGGTGCGCCGGTCACGGTATTTGCGTTCTTGGCGCGGAACAAAGCAAGCGACCTAGATGATCTGATCACTCCAGGGAGGTTCGGCAGCGCGGAGCTTATAGCGCTGAGATCTCGGTATTTTCCGAAACAGAAGCGAGGTCTATGGATCGCAACCTGCCTCACGATCATTGGAACCATCGTGTGGGCCTACGGCGATCTCCTGCTCGACAACGTTGCGCACCTAGTCTCTGCGGCCGCATAAATTCGCAATGCTTCCATGATTCGTATCATCCTTGATACACATCGACCCAGGACACGACGGCCACGCGCACGTAGATGTGTACCGTCAAAGGCTGGATGTCAGTAGACAATCTTGGACGACCAGTTATTTTCCGATACAAAACCTGCTGAAAATCACCCCCAACAGATCGTCCGAGGTGAATTCGCCGGTAATCGAATTGAGCTCTTCCTGCGCGAGGCGCAGCTCCTCGGCAAACAGATCGAGCGATTGATTCCCGGCCTCGCCGTGCTCCGACGCGAGCGCAAGATGATCCTGCGCCGCGCGCAGCGCACGCAAGTGTCGCTCGCGTGCGAGATAAACGCTCTCCGTGCCCGCCTGCCAGCCGGCGATACGCAATAGCTCAGCCCGCAGCAAATCGATTCCTTCGCCTTTTTTCGCCGAGAGCCTCAGCTCGCATACTTCGCTATCCACTTCGGTCGCACCAAGCCGATCGAGCGTCGGCGCCAGCTCGGTCAAATCGGTCTTGTTCAGCACCCGCACGACCGGCACGCCCGCCGGAAAGCGCGCGGCAATGGTTGTGTCGTCGGGCGTCATGCCCGCACGCGCATCGAGCAGGTGCAGGACGACATCGGCCTTTTCTATCTCGTTCCATGTCCGCGCGATGCCGATTTTCTCGACCTCGTCCTCGGTATCGCGCAGCCCGGCGGTATCGACGATATGCAGCGGAATACCTTCGATCTGGATCGTCTGCGCGACTTTGTCGCGCGTCGTACCGGCAATCGGCGTCACGATGGCGAGTTCGGCGCCCGCAAGCGCATTCAGCAAAGAGGACTTGCCGACGTTCGGCTGCCCCGCTAGCACGACGGCGAGTCCCTCCCGCAACAGTGCGCCTTGCTTCGCTTCGCCAAGCACCTGAGCGAGCCGCTCGCGCATGTGCGCGAGCTTGCCGCGCGCATCGGCCGCCTCGAGAAAATCGATCTCTTCCTCGGGAAAGTCGAGCGTCGCCTCGACGAGCATCCGCAGCGCGATGACTTCCTCGACGAGCGCATGAATGTCGCGCGAAAACGCCCCCTCGAGCGAACGGCCCGCCGAACGCGCCGCGGCCTCCGTGCTCGCCTCGATGAGATCGGCGACGGCCTCGGCTTGCGCGAGATCGAGCTTGTCGTTGAGAAAGGCCCGCCGCGTGAATTCACCGGGCTCGGCAAGACGCAGACCGAATGTCTCGCCGGCATCGAGGCAGGACTGCAGCACCAGTTGCAGAACGACCGGCCCGCCGTGCCCCTGCAACTCGATCACATCTTCCCCGGTGTACGAATGCGGCGCCGGGAAATAAAGCGCAATGCCGCGGTCGAGGACCTTGCCGCCGGCATCGAGAAACGGCACATAACTCGCATGACGCGGCTCGAGCATCTGCGCGAAGAGCGCGCGCATCAACGCTTCGGCGGCCGCACTGCCCGCGCGGCCGCACGAGATGCGGACCACGCCGATTCCGCCGCGCCCCGGCGCGGTGGCAATGGCGACGATCGGATCCGAATCGGTAGCGAGCATGGTCATCCGGCTAATGCAGTGAGAGAACAGTCTTGCGTGCTGCGTTACGCCTCGCGCGACGCGGTGCAACGTCCAGGGGACGAGCACGGCAAGAGCGGCATTGTAGCGCGCCGTCGCCGCACCTTTCGGCGGTGTCCCACCGTGGACCGCGGCGCTCCTACCATAAATTAGATTTATCTCAATCGGGATAGTGTATTCTTCAGACGGAGTGAAGGTGCGATCACCGCGTCCGAGGTGAAACGCCCGTTCCAAGCGGGAATTCCTTGAAGAACTGAATTCCCTTGGCACGCGGGCTATCTACGCGATCTGGCTAAAACCGCGTTCCTGCAGGCTAAAACTGTCGTGAGTGGTTGTCTTCTTTACTCCGGCTCGATTGCACAATTTTGCGATGCCTACCGCAGAAGAGAAAGCGGCGTTCTCGGAACGCCTCAAATTTGCCCTGCAGCGCAGCCCAGAGAAAGCGACGGGTGGGACGCAACTCGCGCTGCAGTTCAATTTGCGTCATCGCGGCGCCAGCCCGATCTCCCCGCAGACCGCGCATAAATGGCTCACGGGCCGAACGATCCCCACTGCCGACAAACTCGCGACGCTCGCCGATTGGCTGCGCGTCGATTTGCACTGGCTGCATTACGGGCCGGCGCCGACAGCATCGGCGCGTACGACGCCTAAACCGCTGCCGCGCGATGAAAAGTACCCGCTGACGCCCGAGACGATCGAATTGGCCTCGAAGATCGAAGCGCTTTCGCCGCATCACCGCTATCTCGTGCAAGAGCTGATCGAACAGTTCTACGGCGACGGCTCAGAGTCGTAGTCCTCGGGAACCCGCCAAAAAAAATCGCCCGGTCCGCAACTTCACCGGGCGATTCCTTTTCAACGCCGCGGCCACGCCGCAGGCGTCGTTCAAACCAGCGTCAAGCCGTCTTTTCCTTCTTCCGGGCGCCCATCATGCGCGTGATGTAGTACTGCTGCGCGATCGACAGCACGTTGTTGACGACGTAGTACAGCACGAGGCCCGACGGGAAGAAGAAGAACATCACCGAGAACGCGATCGGCATGAACATCATCATCTTCGCCTGCACAGGGTCGGGCGGCGTCGGGTTCAGCTTCGTCTGCACGAACATCGAGACCGCCATCAGCACGGGCAGGATGTAGAACGGATCCTGTTGCGACAGATCGTGGATCCAGAGTATCCAAGGCGCGCCGCGCATCTCCACCGACGAGAGCAGCACCCAGTAAAGCGAAATGAACACCGGAATCTGGACGACGATCGGCAGGCAGCCGCCGAACGGATTGACCTTCTCCGTCTTGTAGAGCTCCATCAGCGCCGCGTTCATCTTCTGCGGATCGCTCTTGAAGCGTTCACGCAGTGCCTGCATACGCGGCGTGATTTCCTTCATCCGCGCCATCGACTTGTAGCTCGCAGCCGAAAGCGGGAAGAAGACGGCCTTGATCAGCAGCGTGAGCAGCACGATCGCCCAGCCCCAGTTGCCGACGAGACCGTAGATTTTCTCGAGCAGCCAGAACAGCGGCTTCGCGATGATCGTGACCCAGCCGTAATCCTTCACGAGATCGAGGCCGGGCGCGATACCTTCGAGCACACGCTCTTCCTCGGGACCCGCGAAAAGCCGTGCCGATACATCGGCCGATTGTCCCGGCGCGAGCGTAGGAAGCGCCTGCTGCACGCCGACGCGGTACAGCGTCGGGTCGATCTGCTCGACGTAGTTGGTGCGTTTGGCGCCTTCGGCCGGAATCCAGGCCGTCGCGAAATAGTGCTGCACCATCGCGACCCAGCCATTGTTGGCGGAACTCGCGTACTCGGCCTTTTTCTTGTCGATGTCGCTGAACGAGATCTTCTGGAAGTGGTGCTCGTTCGTATAGACCGCCGGCCCGATGAACGTGTGCGAGAAGCGCGGCGTTTCGACGGGCTGGCTGTCGCGCACGAGCTCCATGTAGACCGTTGGCGTAACGGGGGCGGTGCCGACGTTCTCGACCTTGGTATCGACGCCGATGACATAACTGCCGCGCGTGAACGTGTAGGTCTTGACGACTTTGACGCCGCCCTTGACCGGCGATTCGAGGCTGACCTGAAACGACTTCTGGTCGCCCGTCAGCGCGCGCGGACCCGGCACGGGCGTGAAGATGTCATTGTGATAGGGCAGCTCGGCGCCGCTTGCAATGACGCCCGTGCGCGCGAGATAGGTGTGGTTGGCCGTGCGATCGAACAGCGTCACGTTCAGATCGGCCTGCTTCGGATCGCTGTTGCGCGTGAGCGTGAGCTTTTCGAGGGTGCCGCCGCGCGTATCGATTTCGCCCTGATAGACGTCCGTGCTGAACGGGATCAACTGAGCGGACGGCAGCGGGGCGCCTGCCACCGTCGCCGGTGCCGCGACGCCCGGTGCCGACGGCGCTCCCCCTTGGCCCGCGGCCGACGCGGCGCTGCTCGCGCTGCCCGGCGTCGCGCCCGTGCTCGCGGTGTGGGTCGCGGTCGGGTTCGGGAAGAACATCGACGGGCGTCCGTGCTCGCGCTGCCAGTTGTCGAACAGCATGATCGCTGACACGAAGAAGATCGCCCATAGGACGGTGCGTTTGATATCCATGCGTGGTCTCAGAGTCGATAAAGCGGCGCTTCAGCGCTTTTTCGAGGGTGCGGGTGGAACGAGGTCGATCCCGCCCGCGGAAAAGGGATGACAGCGACAAAGCCGCTTGAGCGCGAGGTAACTTCCGCGCGCGGCGCCATGATACTGGATTGCCTCGCGTGCGTAATCGGAACAGGAAGGATAAAAGCGGCACCGGCTGCCGAGCAGAGGGCTCAAGGCAATCTTGTACAAGCGCAGCAACGCGATCAGTACCGTTTGCATGGCGATGAAGCGGCGTTCATGGCCGCCCCGAACTCCGGTCGTCTTGCGCACCGCTCGACGGTCCGGGCGTGAGCCCCGGTTCCGTCGCCGCGGCACTGCTTTCGCGGCGCACGATTTCGCGCGCCACTTTGTCGAGCAACGTGTCGATCTCGGCACGAACGAGCGCCTTGAGCGGTCTCGACGCGGCGCTCGGATAAGCGGCCTTGTCGAAGCGCGCGGACAGGCGCAGTAGAACATCCCACCCGCCGAAATCGTCGCGGCGGACGCGAAACGCTTCACGCGCGAGGCGCCGCACGAGATTGCGCGTGGCGGCGCGCGGCGCGAACTTCTTGCCCGTCACGAGACCGAGGCGCGCATCGCTGCCCGTCGGCCTGGCGTAGACGACAAAATGCGCCGTTCGGCGCCACGGGCGTAAACGAAAAACGGATGAAAACTCATCCGTTTTGAGAAGCCTCGCGGCTTTGGGGAAGACGGCTCGCGCTCGCAACGGACCCAGCCCGACGGCGGCGTGCGCATGTCCCCGCGTTGCCGCGGGCGCCTGACGCGACGCGCTCAGGCGCCTTGCCTTAGATGGCGAGACGCTTGCGGCCCTTCGCGCGACGGGCGTTGATCACTTTTCGGCCGCCGACGGTCTTCATGCGAACGCGGAAACCATGGGTGCGCTTGCGGCGCGTCACGGAAGGTTGGTAGGTACGTTTCATGTCGCTCTCACTGGGGAATGGGCCGCGTGCGCTTTGGCGCTGTCAGCTTGCCTGCAAACCGTGCAGGACAACGCCGAGAGGCATTCGACGGGGCCGGGAATCAGTTTTCGCTTTCGCGGGAACCCGCTATTTAAACCGGTTTTCTTTTGGTCGTCAATACGTTACGTTGATTTCGGATGCACGCGCAAGGCCCGCGGGTGCGCGTGCAGCGCTCGATCCGGCCCTGTGGATAACTCCCTGGCCGGTCGTTTTTGGCGGTAGAATCTCGCCTTATCTCAAGAATCCTGCACGTCGTCGCGAGTCCCATCGTTCGCCGCAAGTACTTGTTGCGAAAGGGTTTGTGGCGGGCTCGCCTGGCCGGTCCGGGTCCTTCGGCGCATCGCGCGACGAAGGCGGCGGCGAGTGACCGTGCACTAAAAACGACGTCACTTTGATGAACGAATTCTGGCAACACTGTTCCGCACTGCTGGAGCGTGAATTGACGCCCCAGCAGTACGTGACGTGGATCAAACCGTTGGCCCCGGTCGCCTTCGACGCCGCCGCGAACACATTGTCCATCGCCGCGCCGAACCGCTTCAAGCTCGATTGGGTCAAGAGCCAGTTTTCGGGTCGCATCTCCGATCTCGCGCGCGACTTTTGGCAGGCCCCCGTGGAAGTCCAGTTCGTGCTGGATCCGAAGGCTGGCCTGCGTGCGTCGGTCGGCGGCGCGTCGTCGGTGCCTTTGCCGCGTGTTCCCGCATCGGTTGCAGCCGCGTTGGCGGCCAATGGCGGCATGCCGTCCGCGGGCGCTGCCTCCGGCGCCTCGCGCGGCGAGCCGAATGGCGTGCGTAGCGGGATGGGAGCGGGGATGAGTGCAGGGACGGGTGCGGCCGGCAATGGCGCGGGCGCGCACATGGCCGACGATGCCGCCGATAGCGACTTGCCGAGCGTCGATGCGAGCGAGGCCGCGGCCGCGCGGCGCACCTGGCGTCCCGGTGCGTTCGCCGGCCCTGGCGGTGCCGAGACCGATTCGATGTACGAGCGCTCGAAGCTCAATCCGGTGCTGACCTTCGACAACTTCGTGACCGGTAAGGCGAATCAGCTCGCACGCGCAGCGGCCATTCAAGTCGCCGACAATCCCGGCGTGTCGTACAACCCGCTGTTCCTGTATGGCGGCGTGGGGCTCGGCAAGACGCACCTGATCCATGCGATCGGCAACCAGCTGCTGCTGGACAAGGCGGGCGCGCGGATCCGCTACATCCATGCCGAGCAATATGTGTCCGATGTCGTGAAGGCCTATCAGCGCAAGGCGTTCGACGATTTCAAGCGGTACTACCATTCGCTCGATCTGCTGCTCATCGACGATATTCAGTTCTTCTCCGGCAAGTCGCGTACGCAGGAAGAGTTCTTCTATGCGTTCGAAGCACTCGTTGCCAACAAGGCGCAGGTGATCATTACGAGCGACACGTATCCGAAGGAGATTTCGGGTATCGACGATCGCCTCATCTCGCGCTTCGACTCGGGGCTCACCGTGGCCATCGAGCCGCCCGAGCTCGAGATGCGCGTGGCCATTCTGATGCGCAAGGCGCAGTCCGAAGGCGTGAGTCTTTCGGAGGACGTCGCGTTTTTTGTGGCCAAGCATCTGCGCTCGAACGTGCGCGAGCTCGAAGGCGCGCTGCGGAAGATCCTCGCCTATTCGAAGTTCCACGGCCGCGAGATTTCGATCGAGCTGACCAAAGAGGCGCTCAAGGATCTGCTGACCGTGCAGAACCGGCAGATCTCCGTCGAGAACATCCAGAAGACCGTCGCCGACTTCTACAACATCAAAGTCGCCGATATGTATTCGAAGAAGCGTCCGGCGAATATTGCGCGGCCGCGCCAGATTGCGATGTATCTCGCGAAGGAACTCACGCAAAAGAGTTTGCCCGAGATCGGCGAGCTCTTCGGCGGGCGCGATCACACCACCGTCTTGCACGCGGTGCGCAAGATCGCCGACGAGCGCGGCAAGGATGCGCAGCTGAACCACGAATTGCACGTGCTGGAGCAAACGCTGAAGGGCTGAGCCGCGGCGGGCGGGTGCGGTCGGGGCATGGCGGGCCCTCCCTCCGATTTAGCGGAGTCGGTTTCTTTTTCAGGCACAATATTGGTTTAGCCGCCCTGGCTGCGCGGGTGGCGGGAAAGTGCGGGAAGTGGGCACAAAGCGCGGAGAAATGCGGGGCGTCGGCGCTTGAGTCGACGAATCTGCCGGGCGAGGCGGCTGGACCCTGCCGTCCTATCAACGAAGGAACTCTATGCAACTGGTCAAGACCGAACGAGACAACCTCCTCAGGCCGCTGCAAACCGTGAGCGGCATCGTCGAACGCCGCCATACGTTGCCGATCCTCGCGAATCTGCTGATCACCAAGAACGGTCCGGACGTATCGTTTCTGTCGACGGACCTCGAATTGCAGATCACGACGCGGGCCGATTTCGGCGTGGGAGGCGAATCGGTTGCGACCACCGTCGCTGCGCGCAAGTTGCTCGATATCCTGCGCGCGATGCCCGATGGGCAGGTGAGCCTGACGCTGGCCGACAAGCGGCTGACGGTGCAATCGGGCAAGAGCCGCTTTGCGCTGCAGACGCTCGCCGCCGACGAATTCCCGACCGTCGCCCAGGCCAAGGATTACGGCGCGAGCCTTGCCGTCCCGCAAAAGACGTTCCGTCAATTGCTCGGTATGGTGCATTTCGCCATGGCGCAGCAGGACATCCGCTATTACCTGAACGGGATGCTGCTCGTCGTCGATGGTGGCCGGCTGATGGCCGTGGCAACCGACGGGCACCGTCTCGCGTATTCGTCGATGAAGATCGAGGGTGAGTTCCCGCGCCAGGAAGTGATCGTTCCGCGCAAGACGATTCTCGAGCTGCAGCGGCTGCTCGAAGACATCGACGATGTCGTCACGATCGATATTGCATCGACGCAGGCGAAGTTCACGTTCGGCCAGGTCGAACTCGTTTCGAAGCTGGTCGAGGGCAAGTTCCCCGATTTCCAGCGTGTCATTCCGAAGGCGCACAAGAACACGTTCGTGATCGGGCGCGACGAGTTGCAGCGCTCGCTGCAGCGCGCGGCCATTTTGACCTCGGACAAATTCAAGGGCGTGCGCTGCGTGATCGAGCCGGGGCAGTTGAAAATCATGTCGACCAACGCCGATCAGGAAGAGGCGCAGGAAGAGCTCGAGATCGCTTACCAGGGCGACACGATCGACATGGGGTTCAACGTCACTTATCTGCTCGACGTGTTGGCGAACCTGAAGGTCGACATGTTGCAGGTGAGCGTGGCCGACGCGAGCTCGAGCGCCTTGATCACCATCCCGGAAAACGATGATTTCAAGTACGTCGTCATGCCGATGCGCATTTGATCCGACGGCCGGGAAGCAGCCAAGACCAAGGGGCGCAGCGCCCCTTTGGCGTTTATTTGGCAGACCGAAATACCGTACGTAGTACCCAGGCAGTAGATGCAAAACCGGAAGATACCCATGAGTGAACAGCACATTTCGCAGCCCGACAACAGCTACGGCGCCTCTTCGATTCAGATCCTCGAAGGTCTGGAGGCAGTCCGCAAGCGGCCCGGGATGTATATCGGCGACACGTCGGACGGCACCGGTTTGCACCACCTCGTATTCGAAGTGCTCGACAATTCGATCGACGAGGCCTTGGCCGGGTATTGCAATGAAATCCAGGTGACCATTCACGCGGACAATTCGGTTTCCGTCATCGATAACGGCCGCGGGATTCCGACCGGCGTGAAGCTCGATGACAAACACGATCCCAAGCGCAGCGCGGCCGAGATCGTGATGACCGAGCTGCATGCGGGCGGCAAGTTCGACCAGAACAGCTACAAGGTGTCGGGCGGCCTGCACGGCGTCGGTGTCTCGTGCGTGAATGCGCTTTCGAGCTGGTTGCGGCTGACGGTGCGCCGCGACGGCAAGAAGCACTTCATGGAGTTTCATCGCGGGGTGCCGCAAAACCGCGTGATCGAGGAAGTGAACGGCGAGCACGTATCGCCGATGCAATTCCTCGGCGATACGGAAAAGCGCGGTACTGAAGTGCATTTCATGGCCGACCAGGCGATCTTCGGTACCGTCGAATATCACTACGACATCCTGGCCAAGCGGATTCGCGAGCTTTCGTTCCTGAACAACGGTGTGCGGATTCGGCTGACGGACCAGCGTACTGGCAAGGAAGACGATTTCGCGTTCGTGGGAGGCGTGAAGGGTTTCGTCGAGTACATCAACAAGACGAAGACCGTGCTGCATCCGACGATCTTCCACGTGGTCGGCGAGAAGGACAGTGTCGGCGTGGAAGTCGCGATGCAGTGGAACGACAGCTACAACGAAAACGTGCTGTGCTTCACGAACAACATTCCGCAGCGCGACGGCGGTACCCATTTGACGGGGCTGCGCGCGGCGATGACGCGTGTGATGAACAAGTACATTGCCGATCACGAAATCGCGAAGAAGGCCAAGGTCGAGACCTCGGGCGACGATATGCGTGAAGGTTTGTCGTGCGTGCTATCGGTGAAGGTGCCCGAGCCGAAGTTCAGTTCGCAGACGAAGGACAAGCTCGTCTCGTCCGAAGTGCGTGCGCCGGTGGAAGAGGTCGTGGCTAAGGCGCTCGAAGAGTTTTTGCTCGAGACGCCGAACGACGCGAAGATCATCTGCGGGAAGATCGTGGATGCCGCGCGTGCGCGCGATGCTGCGCGCAAGGCGCGCGAGATGACGCGACGCAAGGGCGTGCTCGACGGCGTGGGCTTGCCGGGCAAGCTGGCCGATTGCCAGGAGAAGGACCCGGCGAAATCGGAGATCTACATCGTCGAGGGCGATTCCGCAGGCGGTTCGGCCAAGCAGGGCCGCGACCGCAAGTTCCAGGCGATTTTGCCGCTGCGCGGCAAGGTGCTCAACGTCGAGAAGGCGCGCTATGACAAGCTGCTTTCATCGGAGCAGATCGTTACGCTGATTACCGCGCTCGGCTGCGGGATTGGCAAGGAAGATTACAACCTCGACAAGCTGCGCTACCACCGCATCATCATCATGACCGATGCGGACGTGGACGGTGCGCATATTCGTACGCTGCTTTTGACGTTCTTCTATCGGCAGATGCCGGAGATGATCGAGCGCGGGTACATCTATATCGCGCAGCCGCCGCTTTATAAGGTCAAGGCTGGGAAGGACGAGCGTTATCTGAAGGATGGCGCCGAGCTCAATGCGCATATGCTGCGGCTTGCGTTGCAGGGTTCGGAGCTTATGGCGAACGAAGGCGCGATGCCGATCGCCGGCGATGCGTTGGGAGAGTTGGCGCGGTCGTATTTGTTGGCGCAGGGCGTGGTGGAGCGGCTGGCGCGGATTTATGATGCTAGCGCGTTGGAAGCCATCATGGATGGCGTGGCGATCGATCTGACGAGCGAGGCTGGGGCGGCGGCATCGGCCGAGTCGCTTCAGGTTGCGCTGCGCAGCGATCCGTTGAAGCCTGAGGTGAGTGTCTATCCGCAGTATGACCCTGTGCGCGAGCTGCGCTCGTTGCGCGTCGAGCGGCGGCATCACGGCAATGTGAAGGTGTCGGTGATCGACGAGGAGTTCTTGTTGACGGCCGATTACCAGCAGCTCGTGAATACCGCCAATACGTTCAAAGGGTTGATTGGGGTTGGGGCGGTCATCAAGCGCGGGGAGCGCAGTATGGCTGTTACGGACTTCAAGAGCGCTATGCGGTGGTTGATCGCAGATGCGGAGCGCAATGTTTCCAAGCAGCGGTATAAGGGGTTGGGGGAGATGAACCCGTCGCAGCTTTGGGAAACGACGATGGATCCGAATGTGCGGCGGTTGCTGCGCGTGCAGATCGAGGATGCGATCGCGGCGGATGGGATCTTTACCACGCTCATGGGCGATGAGGTTGAGCCGCGGCGCGCGTTTATTGAGAGCAATGCGCTGCGGGCGGGGAATATTGATGTTTGAGGGGTTGGTTTTATAGATAGACGCATAAGCTGAGAAAAGGACCCATAAGTTGACAATTTTTGGGTCTTCTATTGGTAGGTTGGATTTATCGAGAATTCATCGATGCGCCGGTGTTCTTTGAGGAATCGCACCGCAATCCGCGTCCGTTCCGTCACGCGTAATTCGTCGCAGTCGGCCTCGTTTAGCGCGTCGCGGGGAGATTCCGACGCCGACCAAGAGATAGCATACTGGCCACGCTGTACGGGCCAGTGCCGGGGCACGCTTGAAGAACCCGCCGGCCCCTCCTTAGGCCCAATGCCAATGCGCTGCTCATCGACTCGGACGGTGCCCGGCCGGAGGTCGTTCGCTGATGGACGCAGAAGTCTACTGGGGCTATTTGCTTTTGGGACATGCTATCCGGCAAGACCACGAATACGTCGCCAGCGGTGCCGTTATACGAAACAACAAGCTAGTGGAAACGTCTGGTTTGCTGAGCAACGTCGAAAGTGAGTGCGAGGCGCAACTGGCCGGCACTCGACTGGTGCTGCGCCTGGATAGACAATCACGGTTGAGCACAAGCTCGCTGTCTACGTTGCGCCATAGCAATGGACCATGTCATCACCGGTGGACAGTTGACCTGGGCGCTGGAAGTGCAGACAGAAGTAACCGATGTCGACATACATCATTATGACCTGGCCAATATCGAGGCATTCGTCCTCACGTACCGGATGTTGTCTCAAAATAACGATAGATATAGCATTTCACGCTTGGCCGAAAACTATAAATTTGCACACAGGCTCTTTCGGGATGCGTTTGAACACATCCGAAGCCAACGCTTCTCGTTCTTATCTGCGGCTCCCCACTTCAGATTGGGGATGCTCCCGTTACTTATCGCGAGATACTGGATACCGTAATTTATGGCGAGCTTGCACATAGTAGCAAGCACAAAGCTTGAACGTTTGAACGATGAACACGGTGGCGGGCCCACGAAAAGATGCTTTGGTTTGTGTTCGACCGCGCTTTGCGTTGTTCGATGGAGATGTTACAGCACATTCGCGATATCAACGCCGCGACTCTGATGCTGCACTATTCAGTCCCGGTGCTTGACGAATCTGTCATGAGAAGGCTCCAGAACAAGGAAATTCTTCGAAAGGACCTGACATGGCCAGAAATGCGCGATTATGTCATAAAGTAGCAGAGCGAATGGAGAGTGAATTTTCGATAGAGGGCCCCCCAAAGTGGTCTGCGGGCAAAAATTGAACTCTCTTTAAAAACGTGTTAGCCTTCCGATGTCTGCGGACAGATTTGTTATCGTGCTTCGCGATAAATGGAAGTGGAGTGAGGGGTCGTTGCCCTCGCATATCGTAGCATCTGCGTAGCGATGAGACGTTGCCATAGAGTGTCCGCAGACATTCTCAAAGTGTCGAATGAATAAAATCACTCACATTGCGCGACTGCGACTACTGTCGTCCTTACAAGGGTTTGCTCATCTTCTTGGTTACACGCCAAAAGGATTGGCTTCAATAGTCTATGGTACGCCCGACTCCAGCAAGTATAATGAATTTCAGATTCGCAAGCGGAGTGGCGGGACTCGCCTTATTAGCGCGCCAAACGAGCGGCTGAAGCTACTTCAGAAACGCCTGGCCAACTTATTGTCCGAATGCATTGACGACATTGATTCTGAGCGCAGGGTAATTAACTCGTATGCACATGGTTTTCGAAAGAAGCACTCGATTCTGACCAACGCGGCCAGACATCGCAGAAGACGCTATGTCTTCAACGTGGACCTGCACGATTTCTTCGGAACGGTCGATTTTGGCCGGATATCCGGATATTTGAAGAAAAATAGGTATTTCCTGCTCGATGAGCAGGTCGCGCGCATGCTTGCGCAAATAGCCTGCCACAACAAGGTTCTTCCTCAAGGCAGCCCTTGCTCGCCTGTCATTGCGAACCTCATCGCACACATCCTTGACGTGCGCCTGGCGCAGCTTGCCGCACGGAACGACTGCTACTACTCGCGATACGCGGATGACCTCACGTTTTCGACGAATCGTGCGGTATTCCCTGCCTCCATCGCGATGCGCGTTGGCGACTCGAATCTTTGGGTCGCGGGAAAGTCCCTTCAGAAAATAATAAAGGAGTCTCGTTTTCAGCTAAATCCATCCAAGACGAGAATGCAGGTCAATCGATTTCGGCAAGACGTCACTGGAATCGTTGTGAACTCAGGCGTCAGTGTTCGGCTCGAGGACAGAAAGACGGCCCGCGCTATGGTGCATTCGCTTGTCACGAAGGGCATATTTTACATCCAGAATTCATATCGGGACGACGACGGCGCGTGGGTACTTCAGAAAAAGGAAGGAACCCGGGGGCAGCTCCGTGGCATGCTCAGCTTCATCGATAATGTGCGCCTGTTTGAGCAGACGAAGCATTTGCCACCCGATAAAGCGCGAGACCACCGCGGCCAAAAAGGCGATCATGCAGAAATGGATGCGGCAACTCGGACTTTCCGCCGCTTTCTGTTGTTTACGCATTTTTTTCATCCAGAGAAGCCACTAATACTCTGCGAAGGGAAGACCGATAAAGTCTACGTTCAATGTGCATTGAAGCAACTCCCGACCGCTTACCCCCTGCTGTCGAGCAAGGCTGCGACGAAGACGAGCATTCATGTGTCATTTTTTAATTACACAAAGATTGCGTCGCGCGTCCTTTCGCTCGGCGGCGGAACGGGTGACTTGAACAGTTTTGTTGCTCGGTACGGCAATGAGTTCGCAGGATTCAAAGCCACGGCGAAACGACACCCTGTCATCCTGCTGGTCGATAACGATGAGGGCACGAAAGGCATATTTTCTGCGGTCAAGACCCGGAGCAACAGTCCGGCCCCTGTCACTGGCAGTGAGCCTTACTATCACGTTGCCGACAATCTCTACGTCGTTGCGCTCCCGCTCGTGAATGACAAAATGGTCACTATTGAGAATTTCTTTCCCAAGCACCTCCGAGACACGAAGCTCAATGGGAAGATGTTTAGCGGTAAAAATCGATTCGATGCCAAAACACAATATGGGAAACATGTGTTCGCAGAACAAGTCATCAAGAAGGCTAAAAATCCCGGTGACTTCTCGGGATTTCATGATATTTTGATGCGCATCCAGGCCGTATTAGTCGCCCATTCCGCCAAGAATCCGTGATGGCACCGTCGGCGCGCGGCGCCGTCAACACTAAATCTCCGGTACCGCGGAAGGCGAGGGACCTCCCACGCGCTGCAGAAGCTGGCATGTCGCTTCAGCAGTTGTCGAAGTTCACGGGTTGGAAGTGGGAGGGCATTTCTCATCGGATAGACGAGGGTTTGCTGGACTCTCAGTCCATCGTGCTGCGTGGCCAGCCTTGCGGGGTGGTGCTGCTGCATCAGCTCCTGGCGTTTACGGAGACATATGTGCGGCTCGCGAACCTGGCACGTGGTATGGGTACCAAGTCATCGGCATTGTCGAGATTACTGCCGGGCATCGAGCTGGGTCGGCGCCCAGCAGCTTTCGGGGCGGAAATGCTCGTGGCGGTCTCGTTCGCATTGCCGACTTGGGGCGTCTGGCTGCTCTTGGGGCGAAAGCTGGGCACGACCTATTTGCTCCGGCATCGCTCGCGCAATGAGTGTGTAGGCGAGCGTTTGCATGTGCCGCCGACGCCGCGGAGCCGCGCGAAGTTCGGCGCACCGAACGACGACGACGACGCGCCCCGCACATCCATCGCCGGCGGAGGCTATTGTGTACGCGGTGCGCGCGGGCTCACACAATGGGCCATCGATCGACTACTCGAGGCGCTGCCCGAGTTGTCCGAGGCGGAGCGCCGGAAGTTAAAGCGCACGTCGCCCCATGCGTTTCGCCATACCATCGAGACGCAGATGCTCGCGAGCGGCGCCGCGCTAGAGGTCGTGCAACAAACGCTTGGCCACGCGTCCCTCGGCACCACCTCGATTTACATCTCGCCGGAGCAATCGCGTCTACGTCGAGAGGCGGCCAAGTATCACGCCCGGCTCACGCTGGTTGACCGGTAGCTCGCCTTGGACCTATCCGCGATGACATGCGCTCTCATCCTGCCTTCGTCGACCCAGACGCGGCCAATGGGTACGTTTTCTCGGGCCAGCCGTCGGCTGAAGAGGCTCAACCGCGTCACGCATCAGACTTGAAGGCGGTCGCAGTCTGTCCAAAAAGTGCAAAAAAAGCCCGCCGAAACCGGCGGGCTGTCGTCTGTTGCCGTTGACGGGCTTCTCCGCCCGCGTCCGCCTAGCGTCGAACGAGCTTTTCCTGGCTGCGTGGTGTGGCTTCAGCGCGGGCCGCGTCCTGCTTGCGGCGCAGCGCCGCGCGATAGCGGCTCTGCACGTCGGCGCTTACCACCGCGTCGTATGTCGTAGCGAACTCGGTGAGCGCGCTGCGCTCGGACGTCAGCATGGCGCGCCCGCTGACTCGGGCAACTCGCTGGACCATGGTGGCCTCTCCGGGGATCGTTTAAGGGTAGTCCCCCAGCCAAGCGGGGACCGCCGGCAAGGCAAGGGGTTTGAACCATTCTAACTCCAGTCGGCTCGTGAGGCGACCGTCGCTGCGGTGATCCAGCGAAAACTGCTCCTCTTCGACAGAGCGCAGCGTCAGCAGCAAGCCATGGTGCCGGTGCGGTAGAAGCAGTTCCTGCATGTGGCCGTTGGCGTGGCGCCATAACCCGACCGCGCGTCGCGGATTGGCTTGCCCGTAGTTTGACCGATCGACCATGCCCGCGCATGTGAGCGTGAGCACAGAAGAGCCCGGATCGTCCGCCAGCACCGTTGCATAGCGCGCGGGCCACCGCGACTCCAGTTGCGGACCGTCCATCAGCAGCGCGACCACGAGATTCGGCCCGACCGAACGGATCACCGGCATGGCCGGGTCGGCGCGTGCCAGGTCCTCACAGATCAACACGGTCATGCATAGGTCGTCGCGGATCGCAAAAAACGGCAGCTCGCGCGCCGACACGTCGATCTGCTCCCACCATTTGTCGGTGTCGTTGTGAAAGAGATTGGCGAGCCCGTACCGCTTAATCTGCGACCGGTCGAGACACCACCGGTGGTGTTTGGAGTGTGCGCCCTCCGCGATCGCCGGCGCGTCGGGGTTGACGACCTTGTTTGGCCGCGGGCGGTCGAACACATACCCCATCGCGAGGTTGCGCGTGCGTTGTGGCTGCGCGGTGTCGAGCAAGCCGCCGATCAGAAATTTCAGGCCATACGTTTCGACTTTGGTAGCCAGCACGTCCGCGAGCCGCATGCCGAACGCGGTCGAGACCGCGCATTCGGGCAGCAAAATACCATGCACAGGATCGGCGCTTTCACGCCGAGCCGCGTCAAGCAACGGCACCAGCAACGCGTCGGCGAACTCCTCGGCCGTGAGCGCCGTGCCGTCGGGCTTGGTGAGCCACGACTGCTCCAGCCCGAAATAGCCCTGCGTTTTAGCGTTGTGCACAAGCGATTGCGACGTGCCCCTCTTAACGAAACTGGCGCCCGGCACAGCGAAGGGATATGGGACGAACAACAGGCGCATCGCATCGCCTTGATTGCCCTCGCCGGTCAAGTACCAACGGGGCGACACCACCGTGCGGCCCGGCAGCAGCGCAAGATGGTGGCTCAGCGCGCGCACCGTGCAGCCGACGGCGGGCGTCAATGCCTTGGGCAAGACAATGGCTACGTCCGGCGGAACCCGCTCGCACACCGAGTGCGGGCGATGGGGCAGCAACGGTGGCGCCATCTCCCCGTGATCGGTTTCGAGGAACGAAAATAACGCGCGCTTCGCGGCAAACGTTGCGGCTCGTGGATCTTGCGTCGACCACCCGATGCCCACGCACACGTCGTCGCTGACCGCGAGCAGCCGCAACAGTACGCCAACGAGTTCCGGGTCGGCCGAAACCGCCTCGATCGGAGTGGTGCCCTTGCCGATTAGCGTGGCCCACCAGGCGTCGACGGCGTCCGGCACCCGCTGTTCCGCTTCCCATTCCCCGGTCGCCGCCTTCGCGTCCGCCAGATAGGCCCGGTGCGCGATCAGACTCCCTCCCACGCACGTCGCCTCGGTATAGCAGCCGGACAGCTCGATCAGCGTCGCAGCGACCGCGAAGACATCGGGCGCCCAACTCGGGCAGAGATCCCATTCGCCCAGCTCATGTTCGCTGGCGTCGAGAGCGGCGGATGACGGTCGCCGGCTTTTCAGCAAGGTGCGCGCGGTGACGTCCCCCCGCTTGGGACTGCGGCGCAAACGCCTGAGGGGCGGTGGCGCGAGACGTGCGAGCTGAGGGTCGAAACTGCCGTCCGGCAGCAAACGGCGGACCTCTTCCATTACAGTGAGCTGACTCATTGTTTTTGATTCATCGGGTTATGCTGGATGGCGCGGCGCCCCCCTTCACGTGCATTGGTGACTCGGGCCGGCCCATAAGATCAATCACGATCGTACCGTCATTGAAGAGGCTTGTGCGGCGAAAACCTCCGGGAAAGCACCTCAATGCTATGCGATCGAATAACGACGTCTACCAGTGACGCACTGACAGGACGGCCATCGCAATTGACAATCTACAGTCCTCTCTCTGTTCAGCTCGGTTAGTGTCGAAGAACGATGGAGTGACGGCTGCGATGATCTTTGATGACTACGCCAGGCAAGCATGGGCACTGAGCGTCGCACGAGGTTTGGTGCAAGCGCATAGCGTCGCAACGTGATGCATTTTCCAAATGTTAATCGGAATACCCGTAGTTGAGTCCGTCTAGTCGTGTCCCTGACCCGACTCCGACCCAAACGGCAGACGACCATCCGAGAATGATGAACAGCATGGGGACGGCTCGTGGTTCATAAATTTTTCGCCACTCGCTCGTATCCAGCCCGGACGGAGATGGGTTCGACTCGGGATGAGTGTGCCAGTCCCCTAAATAGTCGACAGTTCCGGAGCCTTCCTCCCAGCGTGCGAGGGCAATATCCTGATGCGGTCGTTTCGCGCGCGTGAACCGGAACCGCGAACGACGATCTTCGGCTTGTGGAAGCGTCGCGTCGATAACGTGCAAATGTTCGCCACGCCTGTAACCGAGAAGGATTCCCCCGGCTTCGGGAGCCGCCATGTCTCTTTGACGATGAGGCATGATTTTTTGCCACACCTGTCGTTCAACCAGGATCTTTCCCTCGCCGATTAGGCGATTGCTGGCTAGAAACTCTGACAGGCCGGACATTTCTTCAGCGGAGAGAGGTCTTGATTTGGAAACTGCCGGAGGTCCGCATTCTCAATGCGGCGTGTTCGGAAGCGAGGTGTCGGATGTCCTTTTATCCAGTCGATTACGACGTCGCTTGCAAGAGCAGCGGCGGAAAGCGAGCTTGATACAGCGTAGGGGGTAAACGATGCGCATCCCCTGAATCGCATTATTGGCGCCGATTTCAACACAGGCAGTCGCTCGTCCCGATAGTTTCCGCCTTCCGCTTGTCTCAGGCAGCGAAAACACGCAAAACGTTCGCTATCGGACAGCAGCGTCTGCACACACTCACCATTTCCACGGATCCTGACGTAGAGAGCCGGACACAGACGACGTTTTACATGAAAGAAGTTGAGCTTTTCGCTGTGAGCTTCGTTGCCCGTCGCATCGATAACGAGATCGGTCGCAAAAAACTTGTCGTCGTAGGACTGCAAAGTGGCATCGGCAACGATATTGAGGTATGGGAACTGACTGATGAGCTCAGCTCGAAGAGCGTCAGCCTTGTTGCGAAACAAAGCGTTGAAGCCGAGGGTGTGACGGCCGAGGTTTTCCGCCTCGAGGACACCCGGATCACAAAGAAACAATTGTCCGCCGTCACCCGTGCCCGCTCCGAGGCGAACCAGCGAAGCGGCGAGATAGCCACCGATTGCTCCGCATCCGATAAGTCTTATCCGCTTTCCTGCGAGGCTTTCGAATTCAAGATTTCGCGAATGTATGTACGATGCGCCGATCTCATCGAGCTTGAGCCGAGTGATTGCCGTTAGGCCGCCTTTTTTACCTTGGAGAAAATTGCAGTAGTCGGCCGGTTTCCGTTGAAACCCTATGCGGTGACGAAGGTCGTGTGTGAATTCGGCGCCAAAACGACCTGCGGGTGTCGAGAAGGCGAGGACACAACGCGTCTGTTTCAGGTAGTCTTTGTTCGTTGCCAGTCGAGCCCGAATATCCCGGAGCATCGAGCGGTCCCAGGTGGCGATCCAGGTGAGAAGCTCGTGAATTGTGGCTGGGAACGCCCCACGAGGCGCCGTCGGCGTTTTGTCGGAGTCAAAGAGGAAGCATGTGTAGGCAAGCTCTGTTGACTGGTTGTATCCGAGCGCGGTAACCAGATTGTGGGCGCGCTCAGAGTCCTGGCAAATTATCGCTCGGCGATCTGCATTAGGTCCGTCGAACGAAAAATACGATGCTTCAGTCGTTCCAGCGGTAAGTTCGTCGACGATGACGGACTTAGCGAGGGGTAATTGCCCGAGTGCCCAATAGGCGACAAACTCGTTCTGGATGTCAGCGTCAGCGTCAGCGTCACGAGCCAACGCATTCCTTAGTACGGACTCTATTGCGTGAAGACATTGATGGACCGCATCCCACGGTCTGTATCGGTCGAGTACTATTGATTCCGGTGTGAAGTAGCAAAGTCCACCTGCAGCGTCGATATGTGCGTAGATGCGGTGACCGTCAGGAAAGTCTTCAAGGAGCCGGGCTTGTGGGTACGCTTCGAAGTCCCAGTCAGAGATTTCAAAACGGACTTTTACGGCATTACCGCCTGCCCTAATAGGGCCTTCGAACGCACGCGCGTTACTTCTTGCGCGTGCTGGTCGCAGACCGTAACTGCGGATCACATTGACAACGTCTCCGTAGGTATCGCTGGGAAGATCGTCAACCTGCACTGGTTGCACCGACTGCAGGAGGAGGGACATGCTTCGCCGGCGTCCGGCGCACGTCGTCAGCGCCAGAATCTGCATCGATCCAGTCAGGCTGATTCGGGATACGCGGGCCGAAATGCGTCGTCATCGTTGCGATCGCAGCTTGCTTCTGTGCGATGTTGTAACCGCGCGCTGCACGGATAGCCTGTCCGAGCAATGATGCACGCTGCGACGCTTCGTGCCGCTCGCTTTCTTCCAGGTTATTGAAATTTGCCGTTCCATCGTCGATGCCATCCTCGCGCACGTCGTGGCACAACTCCGTGGACAGGTGCATCGCGGCGCGTTCAAGCGCAATGTCATCGCGTCCGTCGCATTTTTCGAAGTTCCTGGCGACGATGACCATCATCGCGACAGATGACGGACCGCCTTCGGGCCACTGCTGGTCGCGCCACGCTTTTACATAGCGCGAGACGCGGCGCAACTGCGGGCCATGCTCGTGGATGTGATTTTCGAACCATTTTGCGACGTTATTGGGATCTGAATGAATCCACTCGCCGGAACGGTTGGCTAACACGACGCCTTCGAGCTCGTCCCACGTCTGCTCCTCGGCGCTGTCCATCGTCATTTGCGAATCCGCGCGGGCTGATTCTAATGCGACGCTCTTACCGAAAATCGCATGCTTCTCCATAATTTTCACGAACTGCTCTTCGGCTGCAGCATACAGCGGTACGTCAATGTGTGCGGAACGGGAAATCCGGACTCGGCTACAAGTCTTTTTCGTTTTGTCCAGTGTCCAGTCATTGTCAGCACACAGTTGTGCCAACAAGCCTTCGACGAGAGTGAAATAGGCTTTGGCCATGGCCCGAGGAGGGCCGTTCTCTTCCCAAACCGCAGTCGGAAGGTATACCCCCAGATCCCAGTCCATTTCCTGCGGCGGATTATGTGCGGGTCGGACACATGTGTCATAGCGCCATGACCCCTGCGTACGAAAGCGCGGCGTGACCGGGCGATCCATTCCCAGCACTTGGACGGTTGCGTTCCGAATTCCTTCGCGAAGGTGAGCGCTGATGGAATTCTTCGCCTTCAGCAGTGAATTATGCTCGTCAGAGGTCGGCAGGATCCTGTCGACGAAGGTCTCGTTCGTGCCGAGCGCAAAGAACAGCTTACTCAGTTTCAGCATGCGTCATCCCCGGTCATCAACAATCCGTGATTGCCGACGACAATCGAACCGCCGTTTTCAGGCGGTGAAAGTTCGCTCATTGACCGATCGAAACACCACGACGAGCTTGTCGTCGGGTGCTACGATCGGCGCCTGACCTTCGTCGCTCATGCGACTGGAGTGTCAAACCAAAAGTCATCCACAACATCATCCATAGGTCGAATTTGCGGATATATTTCAGACCGGAGGAAAGATTACCGAAGAGTAAGACCGTGAAGATGTGTTTGTCAAGCATCTATCGCAAGATGTAGAGTTACGTCGCAGCTGTGATGCTACATCTTGTGTCTCGCGTCCATAATAAAGGGACGGAACGGACTGGTTATTATATTTTTAATTGACCGGCATTGTCGGTGGCCGAAGCCATTGTTCGATGCAAATGACGCAACTCTGAGAGTGATATGGAGCGGCGGTGACAAGTCGGTGCGATGGGGCCATGAAAATGATTGAACAAATGACTTTACGGACAACGAGCGACCGTTCGAAGGACGAGGTGTTTGAGAGCGCGCTGGCCGACGGAAAATGTCGGATTCTGGCTCTCGATGGTGGCGGCGCCAAAGGGTTCTACACTCTTGGTGTTCTCAAGCAGATCGAACTCATGTTGGGGAGGCCGTTGCACGAGCATTTCGACTACGTGTATGGCACGAGCACAGGAGCGATCATCGCAACGCTTGTTGCGCTAGGGTACCCAGTCGACGAAATACACGATCTCTACACGGAGCATGTGCCGACCATCATGAAGCGTTGGCTTCCGATGCATAAGACGATCGCCTTGGAGGTGCTCGCGAACCAAGTATTTGGATCTCACACCCCGTCCGATTTCAAGACAGGAATCGGAGTCGTGGCGACGAAGTGGATGATGGAACAGCCGATGATCTTTAAGGGAAGCGAGGCTCAACTTCATGGCCGGAAGGCATCGTTTCAGCCATTTCATGGAGTGCGCATCGCTGACGCAGTTCAGGCGTCATGCTCCGCCTATCCTTTCTTTAAAAGAAAGACGGTGCGAACGGGGAATGGTGATCTGGTTGAATTGATTGACGGAGGGTATTGCGCGAACAACCCAGCACTCTATGCAATTGCGGACGCTGTTGCTGCCCTACGCGTGCAGCAGCAAGACATCCGCCTCATCAGTATTGGGGTTGGCATGTACCCGGAATCCAAACGCTTGCTTGCCCGTGCCATCAAAAAGATACCTGGGGTCCGACTCGCGCAGAAGACTCTCGAGATCAACACGCAGTCGATGGACCGGCTCCGAGATATCCTGTTCAAAGGCATTCCTACTGTGCGGATAAGCAAGGCGTTCACGTCGCCTGCGCTGGCTACAGACCTAACTGAGCATGATCTGAAAAAGTTGAATCTCTTGCGGCAGCACGGCTCGGATTCGTTCGCGGAGCATGAAGAGAGGGTGAAAAAATTTTTGACAATCGCTCAAATCTGAGCTGCCCTACGATAGGGCTTGGCGCGAATCAGTCCTTGGGCGCCTGATACCCCTGTCGCTCCCCGTCAGCCTCGACAACGAGCCGCTGAAGTGAGGCAGTATCGCTCACTACTTCGACAGACCGGAAACCCTTGCCGCGCCTGGATGGCGCTAAGTAGACGGCATGCAAATCGGGGTGCCGTCAAGAAAGGGACTCTTCGTACGCCAAGCGCTCAAAGTGCGCGTGGCGCGCAGATGCGCTCATACAACAATTCCGAGAGGGGAAATTATGAAGAACCGTCAAACCGTCGGGCGACTAATCCGCTGGGCGTTACTAGGTATGCTCGCTGCATTCGGTGTCGCCGCTCATGCCGACGATGTGTCTCTCTTCGATGCGAGCGGCGCAGCTCAAGCCTACATCTCCGTGGACGATGGACTGACCATCTACATGTGGAGCGGCGAGCCTGTTGCGTATCTGCAAAAGGGTGGGGCAGGTGGGGGCTACAACGTTTACGGGTTCAACGGAAAGCATCTTGGCTGGTTCGCGAAGGGGGCGATATACGGCCCTGATGGGACGGCGTCATGTGCCACTGCTCAGGTCATGACTTCTATACCGCAAATTGAGCCGATCAAATCTATCAAGGAAATCAAGCCCATCAAGTCGATACCGGAAATTGCCCCTATCCAGCCGCTGCTCGCCGGCAGGTTTGGCGACACTCCCTGCAGTCTCCTGTTGGGTGAGGGAGGAGAGTAAACAGGGGCAGCCCGCGCCGCAGATGGACATATATGGCCGGACACACCACAAGAAAGAGAGGGCCAGAATGCCGAACATAGCCGCAATGCTTGCTGCTGGCCGCGAGGTCGAGGCGCGACTCGACGAGCTGCTGCTGCGGGCGAACATGCAATGTCAATGATCGCCGCTACGGAGCCAAACCGGGATCGGCGTATTGGAGCCACCTCAGGATCGGCTCCATTACGCCGATCCGTGACACAGGCGCACGCGGATCGCCCAAAATCTCCTTGAGCTTCAGTGACCTGCCCCAGGTTTTAGTACGAAGGGCAGCTAGAGTCCGAGGGCATCTGCCGACGCCGGATATTCGATTTCGAGGAACTGCCATAGCTGCTCGCGCGAGAATTTGGCGAGGGGAAGCGCCATCGGCTTGCGGTCCGGGCCGAGCCTGGCATGACTCGGCGGATCTGTTGGATAGGGCGAGGGTGAGCGCAAATAGAGCTGCGGCTGCACGCCGAGCGAAAAGAGCATGTTGGACGACAACGACAAATGAAGCATTTCCTCGACCGCGACGCTCATCATGATGCCGCCCGCCTGATCGGCGAAGCGGGACAGTTCGGTCTCCGGAAGCCTTCGGGTGTCCGGTTTATCGAGTAATAGGCGAACAAGTAAAGCGGTACTGTCGCAAGTTCGATTTCGACGGCGGTCTGCAGCCCATCACGTACCTCGCTTAACGCGCGGCGCGATTCCAACGTTCATCCATATGGCGCACCAGGCGTTGCTCCGCTTCGCTGAGCGGACGCACAGGAAGATCTTTGCCCGTTGAATCGAGGTGGGACATGCTCATTTCAACTGGTCGGTCACGAAGATTTCTTCGTCAGTGTATTGGTCGTCACATGCGGGAAGGACACGAGGCGGTTTCATACCGGCAGGGCGCAGTGCGACGGTGTGACTGAGTGCAGCTGGCAGCCGCTTTGTTACACACGCCTGACGTACGGGCCTGCGGCAGGGGTGGCATCGCCCCGTGCGATGGTTCGACGTGTCGAGCGACTATGCTGCTTTGCAGCCGTTGCGTGCAGCGTTAGTTGTTTCCGCGCTGCAAATTTATCCCGGAAGCCGGGACTCGCATCACCACGCGTGGCAACGTCTCGTGATTACGCTCGGTAACGGGCTACATGTCCGTCATCTGAGTCAGCGGCGCAGCAGTAGGTAAGCGATGAAGGTACTGATGAGTACGGCACCAGCGCCGTAAAACACGGGCTTGTTTCGCAGGACGTCGAGCTTGGACACAGGAGGTTTGTTTTCCCCGTCGAGGTCCCAGTAGTCGATGCCCGGGTCACCCGTGAGATTGATGATAATCAACACGGTGGCACTGACGAAGAGCACCAAAAGCACGATAAACATTGACGTGGACATATCCCGGTATTCCGCTCAGTCGTTCATCCAGTGCATGAAAACGGCCAGTTCTTCCTGGTACAGATCGTTTCCAGCTTCGGCCGCTATTCCCCCCAGGTTGCTCCCGATGAACACCAGCGCGACAGCGCACGCGGGCTCAGCGGGGCCGCAAACGAATGAGACAGCGAGCCCTGCAAGGCTTCCACCAATCATGCCACCCGCGATGATGCTTCCCTGTCGAGAGGCCTCTTTCACTTTGTCCTTGGCGCCAATGACTTCGCCGGTCGCGATAATGGCCGTGAAAAGAATGGCGACGCGGGCACTGACCTGCAACCGGCGGACCTTGGCTGAGACGTCGGCATTGGCGCCGCCGGCTTTCTTCAGCACAGTGTAGTAGACAGCGTTACGCTGTTCAGTCGTCAGCCCATCGAAGTTCTTGCCGAACTGAGCCTGAGCGTACTTGTTCAGGTAGTAGTCGAATCCTCTGGATTTGAGCTTTAGTGCTTCGGCCTTTGCGACTCCGACGGCGGACGTGTACTTTCGGTACTCGACGAAGAGCTTGTCGCGCAGTTGGCTGCAATATTCGGCACCCTCCTTCACAGTCATGTTGCCATTGGCGACCTCCTGCCTCACCTGGTCGGAGATTTCCCTGATGTGCTTGCTGTATTGTTGGCGAACCTTGTCATCGCTGATTGCGTTGACGGCGAAGGTCGTAGCGATTGCCTCGTAGTCCGCGATGGCTGCTTCCAGCAGACCGCTCTTGATGTCGTGAACCAACTGGGTGTTGAACGAGCCACTGGCGACCGTATTCTTGCTTGCTGTCGTATCCGCCATGTTCACCCCACCATCGCCATTAGGATGTTGCCCATGACTGACTGACCGCCGGTCTGCCCGGCAGCGAGTACCACATCGACCTTCTGACATACGGAGGCGTTGGGGCGGTCAAAATGCACTTTGTTGTCGGAATCGAAGATGCCTTCTTCGACGGAGCCGTCGGCGAAGTGAGCGTGGCAACGTAAGCCTTCGCAACTGCCTGCATCTTTCAGAGAGAACCGAATCCAGTGCTCGCTTGCCGGCTCGTCGGCGAGGGAATTGCCTGTCGGACCGAAACCCATGCTCGCCAGTTGATGAGCGTCGAAGCGTTGGTACCTGTCGAACTGCGAGGCGACCATCGTGGGACGTGGGTCACATTTGCACTCGCAGATATCTCCCTCCAGCGCAGGCTCTTTGCCCATCATCGAACCAGGCCAGCGTGGACCCTTCGGAACGATGCGTCCGGTCGATTTGCAAGCGGGACAGGCGACCGGTGCTCCGACGTAGGTGAGCTCAGTACCGTGATGCTTCATCATCGGGACGCCGTCCGTTACGGTGCCGCCGACAGACGACTTATCGCCGACTAATAGATAGCTACGTTTCATGATGATGTTGCCCTCGGTATTTTTGTATTCAGGGTCGAATAAATAGCACAGGCGTCGTGCGCCTTGCAAGAAGGCCATCAAAACAGACTTCGTAGCTGGGCAATCGAAGACGGTATGCCATTCCGCACGTTCCGGGAGTGCTTGCCGCCGCTGCCTGACGGGAGAGCTAGGCTTCTGAGGATTCGGCCGCGTTGAACCCAAGAGAGCACGGTTGGAAATTCCCTGCCTTATGCATTCGGCATTTTCACGTTATGCATTTGCATCGACTCGAGAGCCTCGACTGGCAATGGACCGTTTCTCGACTTATGCAACCATCTACATGTTTTGTAGTTAGCCTCATAAGCTGAGAAAAACGGACCCATAAGCCAAGAAACTTATGGGTCTTTTTTATTGATGGTTCAGGCTTATGGACAACTCATCGACACTCACCCAGCCGTTAGCGCCTATCCTCGGATCCCCCGATGCTCGAGGAACGGGCGCGCCACTTCGCTGGCGTCACGCCTGTTTGCCGTTTGAACATGCGCTGAAACGCGGCCTCCGATTGATATCCCACCGCTTCCCCGATCTCGGCCACAGACATCCCCGTTTGCGCCAGTTTGCGTCCGGCGAGCGCCATGCGAATGTCCGTGAGCACGTCGCTCGCTGAGCGGTTGATGGCATCCTCGAAGTGACGTGCGAACGTGGCGCGCGACATGTGACAGAGTTCGGCCAGCTTGGGAAGCGTCCACGGCTTCTCCGGTTCGTCGAACATGGCCGCGAGAGCAGGTTGCAGGCGCTGACGCTGCGCAAGTGCAAGCAGGCCGCGGGGCGCCTGGTCGGTCTCGGAGGCGCAGCGCAGAGTCAGCGCGAACAGCGCGCCCGAAAGCTGATTGACGACCGTCGCGCTGCCCGGCCGTTGCTCGAACGCTTCCTCACGCATCAATTCAATGAGTCGGGCAAGCCGGGTTGCTGCAAACGCGGCGTCGCGCGTCTGGACGTCGCCCTCGCTCACGCTGCTCACCAGCAAACGCCCCGGCAGATGATCGCGCATCAGTTGCTGCGGAACAGCCGGCAGTACGAAGCGCCCGCACAGCACATCGGCGCCCCCGCGTGCGCTGCCATTCGTGACAATGGTGAGGCCGTCCTTGTGCCGCTCGCGAGCTGCCCGGGGGCGATCGCCGCTGCCGTCGTGCAACGTGTGAGCGCTGCCGGAAGGAAACAGCACGATATCGCCGGCTCTCATGCGAAGCGCCGGTTCGCTGCCTCCAGTGTCGCTTTCGACGACAGCCTCGCCGCGCAACAGCACGTGGTAGGCGAATTCCCACTCGTTCGACTCGGATTGGTCGATGCGCCATGGCGAGCCGAAGTGGCACCGTACGTCGAGCCGTCCGGTGACCGGCATCAGCGAGAGCAGTCGGTCCAGCAGTTCCATATGAGACGTTTGAGCATGAAATTGCGGAAGTATGGCATTAAAGAACTCGCCGCACATCCCTACACTGACTCCCATGCCATACGACATGGCTAAGCAGTTCAACCATCAACCGTGAAGGAAGGAGTCAATCATGTCCCGTCTGACCACCATTCGCCCTGAAGAGGCAACCGGCGCAGCCGCTGAAGTGTTCGCGAAGATCAAGAAGGCCGCCGGCAAAGTACCTAATGCATACGCGACCGTCGGCACGCACAGCCCCGAAGCGCTCAGCGCGGCGCTCGCGTTCGACGCCGCGGTGGCTGGCAGCACGCTGGGCAAGGCAGACATCGAAGTCATCAAGCTGGCCGTCAGCGAATACGTCGGCTGTGACTACTGTGTCGCTGCGCATACGCTGATGGGCAAGCTTGCGGGGCTGTCGGGCGATGACATGAAGCAGGTGCGCGCTGGTGTTGCAACTGGCGACGCGAAGCGCGACGCGCTGGTGACGTATGTGCGAACGCTGGTCGGTACGCGTGGCACGGTGCCCGAAGCGGTCGTCGATGCGGTGCGCGCGGCGGGTTACACCGAACGCCAGATCATCGAGATCAACCTCGCCATCGCGTCCATTACGTTCACGAATCTCGTGAACCGCGTGAACGACACGACGCTCGATTTTCCGGAAGTCAGGTAACGCGTAGTGGCTTGTGCCGAGGGTTGCAATCGAAGGACCGGTCTCTTAGCCGTTCTGGACGAGAGACCGGTCATTGACGACTGGCTCGCTTTTACTTTGCGCGCTCACGCGCGAAGTGGCTCGGATTTCAAATGCGCTTGACGACCTTGAACCGCGTACGACGCGCGGTATAGTGCGCCTACGGGGCTGCAAGCCCCTGACTGGCATCGAGGGTTTCATGCCGCGCACACGGATCGCCTTGCTTACCGTCCTCGCGATGCTCGCCTTTGCGGGGAACTCGTTGCTTTGCCGCTTGGCGCTGCGTAGTGGTGCAATCGATGCGGCGACATTTACGCTGGTGCGGGTGGTGTCCGCCGCGCTCGTGCTCTGGGTGATGGTGCGGGTGCGGAGCGGTCCGCAGGGTATAGCGGGCAATTGGTATTCGGCGTTCGCACTTTTCGCTTACGCGTGCGGATTTTCTTTCGCATACGTCGCTCTTCCCGCGGGGACGGGTGCGTTGCTGCTCTTCGGTGCCGTGCAGGCCACGATGATCGGATACGGCCTTTGGGCCGGCGAACGTCTGCGTGCACGTCAATGGGTGGGCTTGGCGTTCGCGCTCGGCGGTTTGATCTGGCTCGTTCTGCCGGGAGTTTCGGCGCCGCCGCTGCAGTCTTCCCTTTTGATGCTGAGCGCCGGCGCGGCGTGGGGTATCTATTCGTTACGCGGCAGGCGCGCCGGCGATCCGACGACGACCACCGCAGGAAATTTCCTGCGAACGGTGCCGTTCACGGCGGCGACGAGTGTACTCGCGTTCGGGGCGTTCTCGTTCGAAGCATCCGGTGTGATGTATGCCATGCTTTCCGGGGCATTGACCTCCGGCATCGGCTATATCCTTTGGTATGCCGCCTTGAGAGAGCTGAAGGCGGCTACCGCGGCCGCCGTGCAATTGAGCGTGCCGGTCATCGCAGCGATGGGAGGCATAGCGCTGCTCGGCGAACCGCTGACGCCGAGGTTATTGGCCAGCTCGGCCGCGGTGCTCGGAGGTATCGCGTTGGTCATCGTCAGGAAGTAGCGCAGCCGTGGCAGGCCGCTGCCGCGCCACTTTCAGTCCCCCTTAATTTCGTCCCCGATCTGCCGTTATCGACAGTGTCCGTCCTCAATGCAAAACGGGGGGATGGAATGCGAAAACCAATCAAACGAGGGAAACGATGATTTCGAAGATTTTTGCAATCTCGGGGGCGGTGGCTGTGCTCACGCTGGCAGGCTGTGCCGCGACGCAGCCGAATATCGATGCCGCGCATACCGGCAATGCGCAATTGAAAACGAGCTTGGGTTCAGGCGTGGCAGAGCCCACCCTCGATACCAATGGTCACGAGATCAGCGCGGCGGTGCGCGCCGGGCTGATCGACGCGTTCGACCAGCAAGCGAAAAAAGCAGGCGTGAAGGTCGGGCCGACCGGCGTGCCGGTCAAGATCACCGTTACCGACTACGCCGCGCGATCGGGCGTCGCACGCGTCATGCTCGGCGTTTTTGCCGGGCGCGATCACATCAAAGCGACCGTCAATGTTGGCGATGCGAGTTTCGAAGTCGAAGACGAAGCTCATTCGGCCATCAACGGGATCGACGTCGTCGCGGAAGATGTGGGCATCGAGGCAGCGAACGGCGTGGCCAAGCTGGCCGGCTTGTCCGTGGGTCAATAAGAGCGCCTGCGGCCTAAGTCCAAGTACTGGGCCTTGGCGTTTTCAAGAACCGCTGGGGCACAGTGGGCGGCTATCGCAAGCTCCTGATATCGAGAAATATGATCGACAGGCAACTCCGCGACGAAGCCCATTCACCTCGCAGCCTCAGGACGATACCCCGGAAGCGCTCGCGCCTCCGGGGTATGCGCAAAGCGAAATGCCGTCGCCAGCATCTCGGCAAATCCCTCGATCGTCCCCGAGTCGCCGCTGACGTGTTCTCGCAGATAGTCGGCCCATGCAAATTTTGCGTTGAACTCCCCGGGGTTTTCAAACACACGGGCGATGCGCAGAAAGGCCGCGAGGCTTTGATACGGGTCGTCCGGCATCTGCGCTATCGAAGGTGGCAAAGTCCCGATGTCGACTTTTTCGCCCCGCTCGTTGAAGGGATGGACCCAACCTCGCTCCATGATGGCCGCAAGGAAGTCGATGTCGTCGAGGTCGCGGAAATCCATCTTGACCTGCACCGGCGCGCGTTCGATGCCCAGTTCGATCCATGCTCGAGCCCAATGATGATGATCGATGACATGCAGCACGCCGCCCGGACCGCGAACGACCGCAATCGCACGCTGCTCCATGAAGGCATAGCGCGAATCGGCGCAAACCGCGCGGGTCTCGGCCATTTTTCGTCTGACGTGAATCATGCCAACTGCGAACTGGGTGGGGCGCAAATCGCGCAGCGTGGCAGAAGATTCCTTCATTGCCTTCCCCCCTCGGGATCGCCGGCCGTCATGTGTGCAATCGGCCATTCTTCCCGCAGTGAACGATGCGTGGATGGACAACCCGTATTGACGCAACGAGCGTTCCAAAGAGGTTGCGGCGATTCGGCTGCTTCCTCAAATGATGCGTTGAGCGGTATTCCGGCGCATGACCCGAAGCCGGGAAACAGTCAGATTTTTGCAACAGCAGACACGCCCTTTGCCGAGCGAGCATAGAAAGGAAGTGGAAACAAATGGATAGTAATTTGAAAGAATTCGGTGCGCATGATTTTGCGACGATCTCGATGTCGTCAGCTATACAGCGATACCTAGCCTGTGGTCGCAAGGATCTGCTTGCACTCGTCGAACATTACAAAATTCGAACGACATTGAACGAAGCCGTGAGTCGCCTGCCGGAGACCTTTCAATTCGAAAGAATTTTTGTAACCATTAGTAACGGATTTGTCTGATAGCATTTCTCCCGTTTGCCGTGGCGACAGGCACAGACAGTTTCAAGCCCGCGGCAAAGAGATTTGCAAAAAGAAAGTTCGTATAACAAGCGCATGAGCGAGAGGCGATACAAACGGCCCCGTCGACGCGCAGAGAGAAGACCATGCAATTCCGTAACCACCGTGCGGGGCTCACGGGTGAGACGGTCGATACGCAACGGAGGACGCCGTCGTGGTTCGGTCGATATCTGGGCACTGCGGTATTTCTATCGATCGCCGTACCGCATTCGGCGCAAGGCGCAGGCGCGCAAGGCATCGTCGCTGACGGCGGCACGGCCACCACTGTCTCGACCGCTGCGAACGGCCGGCAGACGATTGCAATCGCGCCCGCCGTTTATGGCGTATCCAACAACACCTACACCAGCTTCAACGTCGGCAAAGCCGGCGCCACGCTCGACAACTCGGGCATCAACGCTCGCACGATCGTCAATCAGGTCACCGGGACGAACCCAAGCCTGATTCAAGGCGACATCACCGTTGCAGGCCCGCGAGCCAATCTCATTCTCGCGAACCCGAACGGCATCACCGTCAATGGTGGCTCGTTCGTCAACACGGGTCACGTCGCACTGACGACGGGCCAAGTCAGCTTCTCCGACGTGCAACTGGCCTCGGGCCAGTTTCAGCGCAACGTCGTACTGAACACGCAGGGCGGCACCATCGTAGTCGGCGCCGGCGGGCTGGCCGGTACATTGATCGGGCTCGAGCTCATCGCCAAGCAGATTCAAATCAACGGGCCCGTGCAGAACAGCTTCAGTTCGGGCACCGCCTATGTGCGTGCAGTGGCCGGTACGACGCAGGTCACGCTGAATACCGGAATCTCCCCCAATGACAACGGCAACGATTGGCTCTCGCTTGCCAACAGTCAGATCGCCAATCCGAATGCCATTGCCATCGATGTCGAGCCGACGGGCAGCATCACGGCAGGCAGCATCCACCTCATTGCGAACGACCTCGGTGCAGGTGTTCGCAGTGCCGGCACACTCGCTGCAAACGCCGGCGATTTCATGCTGACTGCGGCGGGAGACGTTCAATTGCTTCAGGGCAGCAGCATCGCGGCAGCCGGACGCATCACCGCACAGGCTGGCGGCGCAATCTCGCTGACGGCCGCCCACGTTCAATCGGGTGGCGACATCGCGTTCTCGAGCAGCGGCTTCTCGGCGTCGAACGCGGGCACCAGCGAATCGACGATCGCGTCGGCAGAGGGCGGCGTTCTCATCAAAAGTACCGGTGACATCTCCAATACGAGCAGCCTGATCCAGGGCGTCACACGCATCTCGGACAACACCGAATCGAAGGGCGCTGTCACGCTCTCGGCTACCGGCGAAGTGACGAATGCGTCGGATACCTCGCAGCCTTCGACACTCGGCGTCATCTTCGGCAGCAACGACGACGTATCGCTGACGGCGGGCGGTAATGTGACCAACCGCAACGCGCGTATCGAATCGAACTACAGCGTTTCAATCGCGGCTCAGGGCGATATCGATAACGTCATCGACCATACCGAAGGCGCAAATGGCGGCAAGTTGACGAGCTACTCGAGCCACGGTCATCGCTGGCTCGTTTTCGCGGCGAACGACGACGGCTTTTCGGTCGACTATGGCGCGCTGCCCGCGCCCGCGCAACTCTCGTACATCGTGTCGGACGCCGGCAGCGTCTCGCTGACCGGCCGCAACGTCATCAACGGCGGCGGCAGCGTCATCGCGAACGGTGACAAGACGCCGGACGGAAAGCTGCTCGCGAACGGCGGAAACATCGCGATCACGGCGCAGCAACAAGTTGTCAATCAGGCCATGTTCACCGGATCGGCATCGTTTCGCCGCTCCTGCTTCATCGTTTGCCATCAGAGCGCATCGAGCACCATCCAATCGTTCGGCGGGGCGATCGAGGCAAGCAATGACATTGCGATCACGGCCGGCACGCAGGCCGTCAACATCGGCGGCAACGTCTACTCCCAAAACGGCAATGTGACCGTCACCGCACCCATCGTCTCCGCGCAAGGGGTGAGAGGCTACACCGCGTACAACCGCAACACGGGGCTGAAGGCATGGTTCGGCAATAGCTGGGCGGCGATTTACGCGGCCGATGACGGCGGGCTCTTCACTGCCGCATCGGGCGAAGTGCGTCTTGTCGGGCAGGGTGTCGTACAGGGTGGTGCGTTTTCGGGAGCAAAGGGTGTGAGCGCAACGAATGGCATCGTCACGATCGCTCCGCCTTATCGGCAACCGATGGGAATCGGTAATCACGTCGGGCTCGTGTCATGGCTCGGTCTGTGAGAACGGCACTCGTTCGTACCGTGGCCACCTGCGCGCTCGTGAGCGCGGCATGGCAAGCGGCTGCGCAAACGCCCCCGCCGCCTGGCTTGCCGCCCGCGCTGCCTGCCGTGCAAGACCCGGGGCAGCGCTTGCTCGACGAGCAACGGGCACGTCAACGCCAGCGCGAACTCGATGCCGCGCCGGCGCAGATTCAGGCGGCGCCCGGCGCGCTGCCCACGATTCCGAATCTGCCAGCGGGTGCAGACATCGAATCGTTGCCGGAGACCGGGCCGACGTTTCTCATTGAGCATGTCGTTTTTGCCGGCGACACGGTGTTGTCCGCGCGACAACTCGATGCGGTTGCGCATCCGTTCATCGGCAAGCACCTCGGCCGCAATCGAATCGATCTGCTGCTGCGGCGCTTGACCGAGGCCTATATCGCCGAGGGCTACATCACCACGCGCGTCTATTTGAGCACGCCGCAGAATCTGGCATCCGGCACGCTGTCGGTCACCGTCGTGCCGGGGCGCATCGAAGGCATCATGCTCAACGGCGCCGCATTGCGTCCCGCGCCGCCCCTGCCCAAGAGCGGCTTGCCGAAGACGAGCGGCGGCGGATTGCTGACGGATGCCGGTACCGCATGGGCGTTTCCGGAAGGCGTCGGCGACGTACTGCGGCTGCCCGATCTCGAACAAGGCGTGGACCAGATCAATCGCTTGCGGCGCAACCAGGCACAGATCCAGATCCTGCCGGGACAGGCCAGCGGCGAATCGATCGTCGCTATCGAGAATGCCTACGGCAAGCGTTTCGCCTACAACTTCGGCATCGACAACTATGGTTCCTCCTCGACGGGAACGCTGCGATATCGCGCGGGTGCGGAAGCCGATAACGTGCTCGGCTTTCAGGAATCGTTCGGCATCTCCTACATCGGCACGACCGACAGCAATGCGGTCGTCTTCTCGGCTGCCGTGCCGTACGGCTTTCACACGTTCAGCTACACGACTTCGGTGTCCGAGTATCAGCAGGCCATCGGCGATACCGCCTTGTTGATGGGCCGCACGTTCAGTCAAAGCATCGGCTGGAACTACGTGTTTGCGCGGTCTTCGGCGTCGCGCTTCGCGGTGGATGCGACGCTGACGAAGCTGCGCGCCGAACGCGACATCAATGACATCGATCTCGCGCCGCAGAGTCTGACGGTCCTGCGCGTGGGCGTATCGGGCCTTTGGCACTTTTCATCGCATGGCGAACCCGCTGCCTTCACCGCGGAAACCGGAGTGGCGCAGGGCGTGCCGTGGCTTGCCGCGGTACACGACGCGCATGGCATCGGCGAGGCCGACGCGCACGCGCAATTCACGCGTCTCGACTGGAGCGCCACGCTGCAAATGCCGTTAGGGCATATCGGGCCGACCGCTTGGACTTATCGCGGCACATTCACCGGCCAATACAGCCACGATGCGCTGTTCGGCAACGAACAGCTCTTTCTCGGCGGCAGCGACACCGTGCGCGGTTTCACGCAGGGCAGCGTCAGCGGCGATAGCGGGTTTTATCTGCGCAATGAATGCGTCTGGACCAATGCGCCCGCATGGCGCGACGGTCATTGGGAGTCCTATGTATTCGTCGACGGCGGCAAGGCGCATCTCGTCGCGCAAGGCGGCTGGCCCACGCTAGTAGGTGCCGGCGCCGGCGTGCGCGCGCAATGGAAGGTGCGTTCGAGGCTGGTTTCGGGCGAATTACTCGCCGGACAGGCACTGACGCAGCCTGCCGCGATGGGACGCAAGGCGAGCGTAGTGCTTTTCACACTGAACTTGGCGACGTAGCTCGCGAGATGCGCGAGCTGCGAATGCCGATTGATCCCGAGAGGGGAAGGACGAGGCGATGAACGAGAACTTGAGAGCAACCATGAAAAGCAGCGCACGCATAGTGCTGATGGTATCGGCACTTGCAGTGACGGGAGCCGCCGTCGCGGCGAAGAAGCCGGCATCGGCTTCGGCACAGGCGCCTATCGCGGCGAGTGCGCCCCTACCGGCGGGTGCGATTGCACGGGTGAACGGCGTGACGATTCCCGCGAGCGATCTCGATGCCGCCGTGCGTGCAAGCCGGCAGCCCGACACACCGGCGCTGCGCACATCGCTGAAGAATCAGTTGATCGCGCGCGAGCTTTTCCGCCAGGCGGCACAGAAGCAGCATTACGACGCGCATGCCGACGTGCAGGCCATCGTCGAGCAGACGAAGACGACGGCGATGATGCAGGCCTATTTGAAGGATGTCGTGAAGCCTGCGCCCGTCACCGATGACGAAGTGAAATCGAAATACGACGCCATCGTCGCGACACTCGGCGAAAACGAGTACAAGCCGAGCGCGATTGCGGTGAAGGACGAGGCCACCGCCAAGACGATTCTCGAGCAACTGAAAAAGGGCGGCGATTTCGCGCAACTCGCGAAGCAATACAGCCAAGGGCCGAACGCGGCGCAAGGCGGTGCGCTGAATTGGGTGTCGTTCAAGACGCCGATCACGGCCGGCACTACCCAGAACTGGCCGCAGCCGCTTGCCGAGGCACTCGTGAAGTTGCCGAAGGGGGCAGTGTCGAGTGCGCCGGTGCAAGTGGGCGACGCTTTCTGGATTTTGCGTGCGGACGATATGCGCAAGACGCAGATCCCGACGCTCGATCAATCGAAGGACGGCTTGCGCAAGGAACTCGAACAGGTCGCGTTGGCCAAGGCGACGGCGCAGGTCGTGACCGATCTCGTGAAGAGCGCGCATATCGATCAATAACGGGTCTCGGGAGGTGCGCTCGAGGCGGTACGAACAAATAAATCATCTAGAACCATTCATAAACGGGGATTCAACATGAAATTGCTCAATAGACTCATGGCGGTCGTTGTCTGCGCCACCTTCGTCACTGCTTGTACGGCGCCTCCTCGGGCGAAATATGATTCGGCACAAATGGGCGCGATAAAGACGATCGCGGTGGCCGCTCCGAATAAGACGAACTATTTCGCGGTGAGTGCTGGAACCAACGGCGTGATGCTAGTGGGCCCAGGCATCCTCGTCGCTGCGGTCACCGGAGCGATCTCCGGGGCTATCAGCGCGGCCTCGCATAGAACCAACCCGACGTTCAACGATCTCGTGACTGAAAAGCTTGGCGATACGGGATTGAACAGGAAGTTTGTCGATGCGGTGGAAGCAGAGCTGCGGGCTGCTGGTTACGACGTCAAGGAAGTGGATCTGACACAGGAGGACATGCCGAAGGTCGTTCTCAAGAACCGCGTGATGGCGCTAGAGGGAAAAAGCTATGCGGGCGCCGACGCAATCATGCTGGTCCAGAACCTCAACGGCTATTTCGCGCCGGGCTCGCTCTCCTGGTACACGCGCGACGTCAAGGTGAACATAGAAATGTTCAAGGCCGATACGTTCGAGCCGATTTTTAAGGATCGCTTGAACTTCAATTCGGGCAACGCCGACCCATACCACTACACGACGTTCTCGGCGTTGAAGGAAGACCTGCCTCACGCGATTCAGGGGGTGGACGAGGCCGTGATGGGACTCGTTCCCCACTTCAAGTCGGACTTGCTCGCGGCTCGCGGCGTTTCGGCGGCTACGGAACAAACGGCGCAGGCGGTAAAGACGTCGGAGACGGCAAAAACAGCAAAGACCGACTAACGGACAGTGAGGATTTCGAACTCCAATAACAGTAGTCAAATCGGGGTGATAACAATGAAGATGAAAAGACTTACTTCCATTTGCGCATTGGCGGCAACTGCTGCATTGGCGGGTTGCGCGACGCCGTATCAGGCGGCCAGTTTTTCGGGTGGCTATACGGGCAAGAAGATCGACGATCAGACCTACCACGTCACGTTTTCCGGTAACGGATATACGTCCAAGGACAAGGTCCACAAGTACTTCATGTACCGCTGCGCAGAGCTCACGCAGCAGGAAGGGTTCAAGTACTTCATGATCATTCCCGCCGCGTTGACCGGCTCACTTCCGCCGAATAACGATCTGGTGCGCGGAGCGGGCTTTGACCACAACATGATGCGCAAGATGCGTACGACGGCGCCGGTCATTATCTATGGCGGCGGCGGTGGCGGCGGGGTCAAGTGGAACAACTATGGCGACATCCGCATGTTCAACGACGATGCCGTGATCTCCACCAAGATTATCGGGTGGGATGCGTCGGAGATCGTCGACGAGCTTGGCGGGTTCGTGCACAGCGGCGGCCAGACACCGGGCAAGATTCCGTCGGCATGGGTGTTCGAGCCAGGGCATCCGAAGGTTCGCGCGCAAGACCTGCTGCCGACCGCGCCCACCGCGCCGAAGAAACCGGCAAGCGCAAGCTGAACCGGCAAGCAAGAAAGCAACGCCAAGCCCGTGGCCGCGGGCTTGGCGAAAAACGATTTAGCAAAACAATACCAATCGTTGGCGAATAAAAATGACGAACGGGGCAAAACGGGGCGATGTGTTCATGCGTCTGGAGCAGGCACGCGCTGCATCCGACGCATTGCGACTGAACGCTGAAAGGAGCGAGCCTCACGCGGGCAGGCGGCGCTATCGCGGCTGGCAACGCGTGCTGAGCGCGTTCGTTGCCGCGACCCTGTTCGTCGGACCGATTACGGTGACGGTGGAGATGGGCCGTCAGGCGGCGGGCGTGTTGGCGGCAGGCAGCCATCGCCTCGGCGACGACGCATGGCGTGCGATTCAGGACCTTGCATCGTTGCGCGTGCGGTTTGCGATGCAGGCCGCTCAGGCTGCGCCGATCGTCGACCCGACTGCACCCGTCACGTTTCAGCCTCAAATCGTGCAATCGACAGGCACGAACGGCGGTGTGCCCGTGGTCAACATCACCGCACCGAATGCTGCGGGCATTTCGCTCAATCAGTATCAAACGTTCAACATCGACGCAGCCGGGTTGATTCTGAACAACAGCCTGCAAAGCGGGACTTCGCTCACAGGCGGCACCGTGGCTGCCAACCCGAATCTGAACGGACGCACGGCCAGCGTCATTCTCAATCAGGTGACATCGACGGGCGCGGGCTACGCGAGCGTATTGGCCGGCCCGCTCGAAGTCTTCGGCGCGGCGGCGAGCGTCATCATCGCGAACCCGAACGGCATCGCGGTACGCGGGGCGGGCTTCACCAATACGACGGGCGTGACGCTCACGACAGGCGCGCCGCAATTCCTCACCGGCACGGGCGGCACCGTGACGGACTTCACGAACGGTCAGGCCATCGCCTACGACGTGAAAGGTGGGCACATTCAGATCGAAGGCAATGCGGGCGTGAACGGCCCGGGCTCGGGCATCGAAGGCACCGTCGGCACCATCGATCTGATCGGCGAGACCGTGGGCATCAATGCGCCGCTATACGCCGGCACGCGCATCAATGTGATTGCGGGCGATCAACTCGTGAAGCCCAGCGTCGTGGATGCAACGGTCACCACCTATTCCACGAGCGCCAATGGCAGCGCGAACACGCTGGCCGCAATCGGCGCCGCCAATCAGGGTTATGCGATCGACGCGACCGCGTTCGGGGCGATGACGGCCGGCCAGATCGCGATGGTCGGCACTGCGGCGGGCATGGGCGTGCGGGCCGACGCGGGGTTGTCGGCGACGACGGGGAATCTGACGCTGTCGTCGAACGGCGATTTGACGGTGGCGAGTCATACGGCACAGCAAGACGTGTCGATGACGAGTGCGGGGAATGTGACGCTGGCCGGCACCGGGGTGGCCGGTAGCGGATACACCGTCAATGCCGCTGGGGATGTGATTTCCAACGGCACGGTGCAGTCAGGCGCGGATTTATCGATTACGGCGGGCAATAACGTCGCGATCGCGGGGCAGAGCACGGCTCAGAACAATGTGACGTTTTCGTCTGGGCACGATATTTCGCTGACCGGCTCGCTCGCGAGCGGCAAGGCGTTCAATGCGACGGTGGCCGGGGCGTTCAGCGTGCCCGGTTCGCTGTTGGTGGGCACCGATGCGACGCTTTCGGCCGGCACGCTCGATGTGCCCGGTGTCGTCATCGTCCAGCAGAACGGGACACTCACAACCCAGGGCGATTTGACGGGCAGCGGCTCGATCGCATTCGGGCAGAGCGGAACGTTGAGCAGCGGACATGACGTCAATATCGCGGGCAAGCTGCTGTCGAACGATTTGCAGGTCAACGCGGCAAACAGCGCCACGTTCGCCGATGTGCAGGCCGGTGGGGCGTTTGGCGTGGTGGCCAATGGCCTGGCAGGCAACGGCAATGTGACCTTCAACGGTAACGCGGCCTCGGTGGGCAATGCGAGCGTCCAGGCGGCAAACGATGTCGTCGTCAATGGCACGCTTGCGGGCGGCGCACAAGTGGCGCTGACGGCGCAACGCAATGTCACGGTCGCAACGTCGGGTACGGTGCAGTCGGTCGGCAATCTGTCGATGGCGGCTACGAGCGGTGACGTCAGTTCGAGCGGCGTGAATACGAGCGGCGGTGCATTGAGTGCTCAGGCGGGGCACGATATCGCACTGACGGGGACGACGAATGCGGTCGGCGATACGACGCTGAACGCGGGCAACGATCTGAGCATCAACGGCGCCCTGGCAGGACAGGGCAACGCAACACTGACTGCGGGCCGTGACCTCATTGTTGGCGGTACAAGTGGAATTTCCAAAGACGTGACGGCGGTGGCCGGTCACGATCTTGCGGTCTCCGGTTCATTGCAAGGCAATAACGTCGCATTGAGCGCGGCCAATGCGATGACGTTGAACAACGTGCAAGCGAACGGCGCGCTGTCGGCTACTACAACGAATAGCGCCAGCAGCATTGCCGTCAACGGCACGGTTGCCTCGCTGTCGAGTGGCACCCTCGCTTCGGCCGGTACCGTCGTCGTCAATGGCGTGCTCAAGACGGCAGGCGCATTGGGCGTGACCGCTGGTACCGATACGACGATCTCTGGCACGGTGACGTCGAACGGCGACATGACGCTGACGAATACCACCGGTTCTCTGACCAGCACAGGGCAGATCCAATCGGGCGGCAATCTCGTCGTCAATGCCGCGCAATCGATCGACTTGGCCACAGGCGCCACCTCGGCGCTCAGCGATATGACGCTGACGGCGGGCCGAGACGTGATCATGAACGGCACGCTCGTCGGCCAGGGCAACGGCACCATTACCGCGGGCGGCGCGATCAGCGGAAACGCCGCACTGGCGTTCGGTCTTGCGGCGAATGTGAGTTCGACGGGGGACACGGCGCTGACCGGTTCGTTGCGTGGGGCGACGATCCAGACCAACGCGGGTGGCTCCGGCACGTTCACGAACGTCCAGGCGGGCTCGACGATTGCCATGTCGGCGACGAACGATCTCAATGTGACGGGCACGCTCGTGGGTGGCGCAACCGTTCAGCTGAGCGCAGGCCGCGATCTGAACATTGGCGGCACCACAACGGTAACGGGCGATACGACGCTGCAAGGGGGACGCGACGTCAATGTCACGGGTACCGTGAACGGCCAAGGCAACGGCACGGTCACGGCCGGTCGCGACATCATCGGCAACGGCACGCTCGCGTTTCAGCAAGCCGCGGTGCTCGGTGCGGCCGGTAATGTCGCCCAGACCGGCCTCGTTCAGGGGCAGGCCGTCCAGGTATCGGCGGGCGGTGATCTTGCCGTCAACAATGCGCAGTCCGCGTCGAGTCTGACGTTGAGCGCCGGTACGTCGGGTGTCGGCAATTTGAGCATCAATGGTTTGGTGTCGGCGGCGCAGGCGATCACGGCGACGGCATTCGGCAATGTCGCCGTGGCAAACGGCGGCAAGCTTGCCGCGGGATCGACGCTCGGCATCGGCGCGCTGAACGACATCACCGTCAACGGAGCTGTCGAATCCGTGAGCGACATGACGCTGAATGCGCAACTCGGCAGCTTGAATGCGACGGGCGGCATCAACAGCGGCGGTGCGCTTACGGTCACCACCGGACTCGATTTGTCGCTCGGCGCGAGCACGACATCGGTCGGCGATATGACGTTGAGCGCGGGGCGCGATGCGACGCTCAACGGCACGCTCGTCGGCGGGGGGAATGGCCTGATTGTCGCCGGACAGGACATTCTGGGCCCGGGCACGCAGTCGTTCGCTTCGGCCGCGGTGCTGAACGCGCAGCGCGACATTAGCCTGACCGGTTTGCTCCAAGCGAATTCGATTCAAGCGACAGCGGGCAACAACGCGACGCTGCATGACGTGACATCGGCCACGACACTGGCCGTGACGGCCAACGCAAACGCGGGCGGGGGCGATGTTGCCGTGACAGGAACGGCAAGTGCCGGGGGCGCTGCCACGCTGACGGCCGCGCGCGATGTGCTCGTACAAGGTTCGCTGGGCAGTGGCTCGACCCTCGGGCTCACCGCACAACGCAACGTCACGATCGACGGCTCGGTGAACTCGACCGGCAACTTGAGCATCGGTGCGAACACCGGCAATGCTTCGTTGAACGGTACGACGACGACCTCCGGTGCACTGAGCGTCACGTCCGGCCTCGATACCCGCTTGGGCGGCCAAACGAATGCGACGGGCAGCGTCGATGTCGAGGCTGCGCGCAACATCACGCTCGATGGCTCGCTGGCGGGGCAGGCGGCCGGCACGCTGTCGGCCGGCCAGGACATCACCGGCGCGGGAACGGCTGCATTCGGTCAGGCGGCGGCCGTTGTGGCGAACAACAACATTGCGCTGACGGGTTCGCTGCAAGGCGCGACGGTCGATGTAATTGCCGGCAACGACGCCGGGTTGGGCGCAGTGCAGGCGCTGACGGGCGATCTGAACGTGACCGCTTACGGCTTGGCCGGGCAAGGCGACGTGACGTTGACCGGTGCCGCGACCGCATATGGTTCGAGCTCGTTCGCGGCGGCGCGCGATGTCAGCGTCGTTGGTGCGATCAATAGCATCGGTGCCACGAGCGTGAGTGCCGGCCGTAACGTGAGCACGGCCGATATCGGCTCGGGCAGCGATATCACGTTGAGCGCGACGAACGGCAGCATTACGACGGGTAATGCTGCGACCAATGCGAATCTTTGGGTGGATGCGGGAGGCAGCGCGTCGCTTGGCACTGTCAACGCCGCGGGTGTGGTGGCCATGCAAGCGCTGGGATTCGATGGGATCGGCGATGTGGCCGTGCGCGGCGCGCTGAGTGCCGGCAATACGGTAGCGGTGGCCGCCACGCGCGACGCGAGCTTTGCGGGCGCGGTCACGACTGGCGGCGCGTTGTCCGTATCTGCCGGTCGGAACCTGACGGCGGCCTCGACGGTTTCGGCTAACGCGGATACGACGTTGACGGCAACGAGCGGCAATCTTGCCGTGAACGGTTCGCTGTCGACGGTAGGGAATGTCGTCGCGAGCGCGGGCGGCTCGCTGGCACTGGCCGGCGGTCTGATCAACGGCAATACGACGTTGAGCTCCGGCGGCGCCATGACGCTGACCAATGGGCTTTTCGGTCTGGGCACGGCGACGCTGACATCGGGCGGTTCGATCAATGGCGGTGGTTCGCTCACGGTTGCGGGCGATATCGGCATCACGTCCGGAGCCGGTATTACGCTTGGTGCAATCGAGGGAGCGGGGCGATTCACGGCTACCTCCGTCGGCGACATGTCGTTCGGGGCGACTACCGCCGTGGGCGATGTGACGGCCAAGTCGACGAGCGGCAGCGTTGCCTTTAGCGGGCTCGTGCAATCGGGCGGTCGCGCAGACCTCGAGGCGGCTCGCAATGTCACTGCGGCGGGCGGCATTTCGTCGATGGGCAATGTGACGGTCAACGGCACGGCCGGCAACGTGAATGTCGCGGGCGTGTCGACGAACGGCGATGTGAGTATGTCGGCGGGCCAGACGTTGACGTTGAGCGGTTCGAGCACCGTTGTCGGGGAGCTCGCGCTAACGGGCGGCAATGTGACGCTCTCGGGTACGCAAAGCGGATCGAAGAACATTACTGTCGCCGCACAGAACACACTTGACGCCAGCCAGGCGACGCTCGTTTCGTCGCAGAACCTTGAGGTCAGCGGCGCGAACGTGACGCTGGGCAATGCGATTGTCGGTGGGGCGCTGAATGCGCAGGCGACGAATCAGCTGACGCTCGCGGGCAGTGCTGTCGATGTAGTAGGCGCCGCGACGCTGAGCTCGCAGCGCGGTCTTTATAACGCTAGCAACGTGCTGGCGGGCGGGGCGTTGACGGTGACGGCCCCGAACGTCACGAATGCGGCGGGTGCGTCGCTCGCTTCGACGTCGACCACGTCCATTACCGCGACCAACTTTACCAATGCGGGGCTGGTGAACGGTAAGACGACTAACGTCACGGTGGCGGGCGCACTCTCGAACGTGGGCGGATCGTTGATGGGGCTCAACAGCCTTACGATCAACACGGGGACATTGAATAATCAGAACGGGTTGATCTTCGCGGGCGATCCGAATACGACTAATGCGCCGACGACGGGGGACCTGTCGTTGACGATCAACGGTGGAGGCAGTGCGTTCGCGAACGCGAGTGGACAACTGCTGGCGCAGCGTAACCTGACGCTTGGTGCGGTCAATGCTGCGCTCGATCCTTCGCAGGGGACGATCAGCCAAGGTGGGCAACTGTCGATTACGGCTGGCAGTATCAACGTTGCGGGGACGTGGAACTACGGTGGCCAGGGCGTTTCGATCTACGGGATCAACGGTATTACCAACACCGGGACGATGAGCGGTACTGCGCCGTTGACCATTTCGACTAACGGTACGTTTACGAACTATGGGCAGGTTACCGGCAACGACGTAACGTTCAACGGAACGCTTTACAACGTCGTCAATGCGGTGATGCATGCGGGCGACGTGTTGGCGCTCAATGGAAATGTGACGAATCGGGGGACTGTCGAGGCCGCGAACACTATCAACGTGACCGGTGGCAACTACGACAATCAGGCGGGGACGACGCAGACGCAGGGCAATATCGGCTTCAACCTCGCTGGGACACTGCAGAATACCGGCGGCTCGATCTTCGCTGGGAACAACATTTCGATTAATGCGGCTGCGGTTGTCAACGATCAGACAGCGCCGACGGGGACGACGACCACCACGACCGCGATCAGCGATCCCGATCTGCTGTGGTCCTCTGTGATTGGAAAGCAGACCTGGGGGTATGAATGGATTCAAGGCGGGGATACCGGTAGCTATGGCACCGGTGAGGTCGTAGCGACTGCGACGCTGGGCAACTTGCTTTCTCCGACTGGATTGTGGGGCTCCGTTCAAGGCTTGTCCCCGGACTATAACTACGGATTCTGCGGCATTAACTGCGTGCCGACATCTGCGACGCCTATTTCCGGCTCTGGAACGGTCACATTCGACCAATTCAATGTCGAGGTGCTAAGCGATCACGGCGCCGGTGACAATCCGATGTACATGAATGTGTGGTTCGCCGAGCCAGGTCCGCAGGGCGGTGAGCTGAATACGGTGACCTTGGCGTTGCCAACAGTCTATCGAACAACGACGTCGCAACAGCTTGGTACCGCTGGCGTGATTTCCGCTGGCGGAGCCGTATCACTGACCGCAAATTCGCTGTCTAATCAGGGCGGGCAGATCGCCGCCGGCGGAAACGTCACGCTCAACGTTCAATCGTTGAATAACGGTTCCGTGGCTCCAACGGTGACGCAGGTAACGACGGATTGGGTTGACCCGACGCAACTGACGGCGTTCGTCAATCAGGTGCTCACAATGCAGATGACCCAGACCGTGACGCCTTCTGGGCTTAGCTCGGGGTATCTGGTAGCACCGAATTCGCTGGACCCGAGCGACAACATCATGCCCCTGATGTTCCTTCTCGGATCGGCGTCAACAACGCCTCAAATGTCGGCGCAGCCCGGAACGATCTCCGCAGCGCAATCGACATCGACACAGACTTGGTCTACTCCAACGGGCCTGATTGCGGCCGGAACAAACCTGACTCTCTACGGTGGAAACCTGGTCAACGCCGGGTTGCTCTACGCCGGCAACAATGTGCTTGTTGCGGCTGCGAGTCTGACGAACGAAGGCGGCAACCAGCAAAGTTATTCCTCGACTGTGGGCTGCGCTTCGGGCGTGCCGAGTTCCGACTGCGGTAATGGCGGTTCGCCGCGAGGCAATAATCCAACGACCACTACGTTCAGCTATAGCCAGAATAACGCGACGATTTTCGCCGGGAACGATCTTGTCATTGCGGCGGGGCAGATCAACAACACCTACGGCAACTTGCTCGCTGGGCATGACATTGTCATTGGCGGAGTGGGAACGACAGCGACCTCGACTACACCGGCCCAAAGCCTCAACAACACCTCGGGCAACATCGTCGCGGGCAACAACGTCACGCTCAATGTTTCGGGCGCGATTACCAACAACTTGCCTCCGCCCGTGCCGGTGCACGAGAACTACGGTACGAAGGAACAGTATTCCGGCTGCATGACGGCGGGTGGCTATAAAGAGAGCTACTGCGAAGGCTACGTCGACCAACAATCGGGCAGCTCGTCGGTGATCAGCGCTGGCAACAACCTGCAGATCACCGCCGGCAGCCTGACGAACATCGGAAGTCTGATCGCGGCGGGCAACACCGCGACGATCTCGGTGGCCGGCCCGGTGGTGAACGAAGCGCAAACGCTGAACGCCTACTGGCACTCGCACTGGGTGCAAGAAACGGGCATGTTCAGCAGCGACAAGCGCCACGACATCTGGGCGTGTGGCTCGGCTGCGGAATGCACGGCGCTCTACGGCAGCGCCTACACGAACGTCGGCGGCACGATCGACCCACCGCAACCGGTGGGCAACATCGCCGCGACGATCCAAGCGCCGAATCTGTCAATCAGCTCGAACGGCCAGATCGAGAACGTCGGCAACGTGGTGGGCACGTCGGTCTCGCTGACGGGCCAGCGCCTGATCAATGGCATCACGACGGCGAACACCTACACGCCGCGCGTGAACGCACCCTCGCAAGTGATATCGCTGAGCCCGCTGACGCTGCCGGGGTTGAACCTGTCGTCGGCGCGCTCGTCCGGTACGTCGCTGACGAGCGTCGCGGGCCAGGCCTCCTACGTCGATGCGCCGGTGGGCTCGAGCGCTCAGGCGCAAGTGAGCCCGCAGGTGTTGCTGGCGAACTTGCCGTCGACGTTGCAGCCGAGCTCGACGCTGTTCTACTACAACCCGCAAGAAGAGGATTTGCTGCTGCAGCAGGCGGCGTTAAAGGAGACGGGCAAGGCGAGCTTCGTCGATGGGCTGACGTATGACAGCAAAAGCACCCTGTCGGTGACGGAGCAGGAGAAGGCCTATCTGTACGGCAACGCGCTGGACTACGCGAAGCAGAACAACGTGCAGCTTGGCCAGGCGCTGACGCAGACGCAGGTGAGCGCGCTCGATAAGCCGATGCTCTGGTATGTGGAGCAGACGGTACCGGATCCGAGTTGCCATGCGACGGGCACGGCGAGTTGTCCGACGATCACGGCGTTGATGCCGCAGGTGTATTTGCCGGCGAATACGAGCGCGCTATCGGCGGGCGGCAACATCGTCGGCACCGATGTGACGCTGAACTTCGAGGGCAACGGCAGCGGCAGCATTCTGAATACGGGGACGATCAGCGCCTCCAATACGCTGACGGTCAATACGCCGACGCTGACGAACCAGGCCAATCAGGTCAACGTCGGACAGATTTGGAGCAGTGTCAAAGGCGGCTATATCGATACCACCGGCACGGTGGTGCAGCCTGGCGGGTTCATGAGCGCGGCGAACATGGACCTGAACGTGCAGACGCTGAGCCAGATCGGCGGGGCACTGCACAAGCTCAACGCGGACGGGACGGTCGATGAGGCGGGCACGCAGCAGATGCTGGCTACGGTGCAGCAGCAGTTGGGGGGCAACTTCACGCAGATGACGTTGACCGATCATCTGCATACGGATTTTGTGAAGGACGGCGGTGGGTTGCCGACGTTTGTCGTGGCGGCAATTGCTATTGCTGCATCAATCGTGACAGCAGGCGCAGCTGCTGCGGCTACCGGTGTCGTGATGACGCAGTTGTCGATCGGCTCGGTGCTGATCGGCGCACTCGGTGGGATGGTGGGCAGCGCGGTGGGTCAGCTCGCGTCCGGGGAGGGTTTCGACTTTGGCCAAATATTGGAGGCCGGTGCGATAGGGGCATTGACCGCAGGCGCCATGTCCGCGTTGCATGTCGCGGATCTCACCGCCTTGAAGACATTGGGGAACGAGATTGCCAATGGTTCTGTAGCGATGGCAGACCTCGGCAAAGCTATCGAGGTCATTGGCGAAAGGGGATTGGTCACTGCGACCGTGAATACGGCGGTGGAAGGCGGCAGTTTCGGACAAGCGTTGGAGAATAGTGTCATTGGCGACCTCGGGGCCGTTGGCGCCAGTGCAATTGGCGCTGATGCCGGCAACAAGGACTCGTGGTTGGCGGAAAAGAGCATCGGTAACGTGCTCACCCATGCAGGGCTAGGGTGTGCGTTGTCGGCGGCCGAGGGCACGGGCTGCGCAGGCGGGGCCATCGGCGCGGCGGCAAGCGCGCTGATCACGCCGAACGTTCGAGATGCTCTGTACAACGGAAGCCAAACCGTTACGACAGTCGACAACGGCGACGGGACCGCGACGCAAACTACGAGCTACAACAACGGGCTGACGAATTCGGTTATCACGGGTGTCGCCGCGTTGGCGGGTGGGCTCACGAGCGGATTGGCGGGAGCCAGTGGAGCGGCCGGTGCGACCTGGGCAGTAAATGAGGCCATCAACAATTCGCTTTCCGACAAACTTAGGACTTACGCACAGGCGGCTTCAGCCCTCCTGCGCCCCTACACGTTCACCTTGTCCGAGCCGGTGTCACTCACCGATGCGGCGATGTCTCCAGAAGTGGCTGGCAAATTCGCCAATGGTGTGGCATCGGGTGTAAAAAACACGATCGTCCAGACGACATCGCAGCTCTACGACGACGCTTTCTATCAAGGGTTGCCTGGACAAACCCCGAAAAGCGCGTTGTATCAATCGCTTCTGCAAAACGGGTTGGTGGGCACCGCGCAGCAATTTGGGTCGAACGTCGCTGCAACTTGGCAGGCAGTGGCACAGGGCGACCCGACTGCGATCGGGTCGCTCGCGGGTGGATTTTTGCTCGGCGGCGCGATGGGCGGCATCGGAGGAATGGTTCGTGGCACCATCGCTAGTGATTCAGCCGCGATGTTGGCGAGCGGCTCGGAAGGTGCCGCGAGCGGGGCGCTCAAGAATGCAAGTGGCGGTCTGGATGTCGGGGCAAACGGAGCACGTACCCAGAGCTACGGCAACGGCGCAAGTGCGTCCACTTCGCCGGGAACTGGCGCCGCGGGCAGCAGCGGACGAGGGGTCGCGTTCGCTGATGCCACAGATACGCCGGTAAATGCGCCGTTCTCCGTTTGGGATACATCGATTACAGATGCGGGAAGTAGATTTTTGAACGTAGAGACGAACTTAACCGCGCAGGAATTTGAGCAGAATCTGATTTCTAACGGATACAGTATTGCTAGCAAGGGAACCAATACGAATGGGCCATTTACAGTGCTGACGAACGGGCCATCGACATATACTACGTATATTCGTTCGAGCACTGGTGAGTCTGGTGCCTTCTTCAAGGGGCCAGGTGGAGTCAAAGGAAAGTACTCTTTTGTCGCCCCCTGATCGAGGAAAACGCAATGAGCCAAATGACACAGGAAGATGCGCGCCGAAGGGCGTTTCACAATTTGTCTCTAGCGCTTGACACGCGAAGCAGGCTGCCAGGTCGAGTCTATCATGGGGCATGGAATCGGTTTCTCTTTTTTGAGTCCGACCGTGTTTTCGCGCCGGAATTTGCTGGCGTGATCGGGGAATTGCTTAAGTTGGAAGGGGGGCAAGTCGCTTGCCTCCTGAACATTGATAAAGCGACCTTGGTCGAGTCCAAAATGCGGGGGGCGATTTTCCTGGACGCGATTACAACTAACAGATCTTACGAGGCGGCTCTCGAGGGAGACGGTCCTGCTAATGGGTGGATTTATCAAATGGACAACTATGGGTGCATGTCAGATATTGGTGAGTGGTGTATTTATTGTGAAAAAGCGAACGATATTGCGCTGATAGCTCTGCGAGAAACCACTATCGATGAAAATAAATTTGAAATTCCTTTGCAACACCTGTGCGCTAAACCTATTGAACAGTTGATTAGTGGAGGAGATTCCCCGCTTTTCCCCTTCGATCATTTAGTTCCCGCGTGGCGCAAGGGACTGATCGATAACTACGGCAGTGCGGGAAGTCAAAAAAGCTAGGATGGTTCAAGGGGGCGTTTAACATCCAGCACCGGAAGGGTGGCCCAAACCTGGAATGAGGTATCGAGGATGTTGTGCCAAGCGAGGTGTCCAAATGAGGTCTTTAGGAACGCAGGGGACGCATTGAGAATCGGATGATGATTGATCTCCCTGAAGAGGCTAAGGAGATGGCCACTCCGCTTGATGGAGCGGAGCTGCATGAAGATTTGGAGGAACTTAGAGGGGCTCTTGCCGAGGGCGCAACGGGCACTGAAATACACATCACACCATGAATGCCAAAATCAACTCGCTGCATTCCTTGCAGTTGGAAGACAGATTGATCAACTACTGGCCGGACGATGTGTCGAATTTCGTACATGGAGTCGAGCTTACATCGGTCCACAAGGCGACCCGGGTCGGAGGCATTTGATATCCAGGTTTGCACGCCGGCTTGGCTTAAGTCGCAATGCGCAGGGGAAGGGCCGATCTGGGGTAGGCATATGCTAATCGTGGATGTCTACGATTATGAGGCCATAAAAGGCCTCATTGAGAGCTATGTCGCACGCATCGACGACGATTGGGCAACGATCGCGATGACGCTGAGTCGAATCGGTGCGTGGGAGTTCGAAGATTATAAGACCCGTTAGCACCCGCTGCTCGACGTGGGTATGGGACTTTGAGGCTGGCCGAGGAGCTGATAGTAACCATGGCCGCACAAAATGAGACGGAGAACAACTGGCTGGGCACATCGGGCTTTAAAGAAATGATCCGCCGACGGTGCTGCCTGGTTTATGCGCCGGTGCCAAGGGAACGGTAACGACATCGTTTCAGTAAACCAGGTCACGGGTAACGTGACGTTATGGGATAACAAGTTCGCAAGTAGCGCTCGGAATTTGACGTCCTCGAGGACCTTCGAACCGGGTTCCCCCTCTCTGAACAATGCGCTTACGCAGGCTACCGAAGGGATAAAGTCTTCGTCCTTATCTGATACATGAAGCAGACGGCACTTAGCAATCTGCAAACGGAAACTTTACGACGAATACAGTCGGTTCCGGAGCTTGGCGCGATTCGGTGCAGGTTCGGTTCTGTGATGGCAATCCTTGCATCTACACGACAAATTCCATTGAGTCGTTCTACATGCAACTGCGCAAGATCATCAAAGCGCGCGGCCACTTCCCGAGCGAGGAGGCCGCGCTCAGGCTGATTTGGCTGGCGTTGCGCAACGTCGTTGCCAAATGGACCGGCTCCCGACATGATTGGAAAAGCGCGATGATCCAGTTCGCGCTGCTTTACCCCCGAGCGCATCAATATCGGGCTGTGAGCCTCAACCCGCCTCACACGCAGAAACTCCGGATACGTCCGTCCGGGAGTGCGCAATGTGCTTCAACCAACCGATGTTGTTATAGCGGGAACGGGTTATGCCGAAGCGGACATCGTCTCGTACGCTAGCCAACACGGACTAAAGATACTCGACATTGGTGCAACGCGACCGGTTTGCGCGTCCTGCCAAGCAGCGATAGGCCCTAGCGGGGCAAACATTTCGACACCGTTAAAAAGTCCTCCGAGATTGAAATGAAACATTTACAGCAACTCGCCCCAGACATGTTCGCAATGCTCGAGCACGCCGATGACTTGATGTTACGAAGAGCATGTTTATGTGCCTGCGAATACGCTGCATCTCACAACAAGCTTCACGAGCCACTTGTCGAGCGAGCGTTAGACGCCCTGCGCGTTGGTCGGCAATACCGAGAGGACGAGACTGCACAGCTTAGGGCGTTGGTGAGTCTCTTGGACGATCGGTACTTCGAGCTGAAAGACCTTGTAGAAGAGCAGGAAGACGAACCTACTCGCGAAACCTTGACTCGCCAGTATAGGGAGTATTTCCAGAAGGCGCGATCCGTTGCGGCTTTCTTGTCGGCCGCTGATGAGGATAGCTTTGAAGCCGCGACTGAAGCGATCTATGAAGCTGCCGCAAGTACGCCTAACGGGGCTGTACTATTCGATCGCATAAAGCAAGTTCTGACTTCCTGAATTTGAGCGATGCTCGGACTCTGCAGGCAGCGCGTTTGCCGCTGGTACCACGACGGCGACGGCAGGAACGGCGGGTAGCACATCCTTGAGATGCAGAGCCTTAGCGGTCGCGATCGACTGAATCGTGAGCCGGCTGCGTAAGCCGTAGGTCGATTGGCCGAGGGATATGCAATAAGCGCTACTGCGAAGGCTACGTCGACCAACAATCGGGCAGCTCGTCGGTGATCAGCGCGGGCAACAACCTGCAGATCACGGCCGGCAGCCTGACGAACATCGGAAGTCTGATCGCGGCGGGCAACACCGCGACGATCTCGGTGGCCGGCCCGGTCGTCAACGAAGCACAAACGCTGAACGCTTACTGGCACTCACACTGGGTGCAAGAAACGGGCATGTTCAGCAGCGACAAGCGCCACGATATCTGGGCGTGCGGCTCCGCTGCGGAATGTACGGCGCTGTACGGCAGCGCCTACACGAACGTCGGCGGCACGATCGACCCACCGCAACCGGTGGGCAACATCGCCGCGACGATTCAAGCGCCGAACCTGTCGATCAGCTCGAACGGCCAGATCCAAAACGTCGGCAACGTGGTGGGCACGTCGGTATCGCTGACAGGCCAGCGCCTGATCAACGGCATCACGACGGCGAACACCTACACGCCGCGCGTGAACGCCCCCTCGCAAGTGATATCGCTGAGCCCGCTGACGCTGCCGGGCTTGAACCTGTCGTCGGCGCGCGCGCCCGGTACAGCGCTGACGAGCGTCGCGGGCCAGGCCTCCTACGTCGATTCACCGGTGGGCTCGAGCGCTCAGGCGCAAGTGAGCCCGCAGGTGCTGCTGGCGAAACTGCCGTCGACGTTGCAGCCGAGCTCGACGCTGTTCTACTACAACCCGCAAGAAGAGGACTTGCTGCTGCAGCAGGCGGCGTTAAAGGAGACGGGCAAGGCGAGCTTTGTCGATGGGCTGACGTATGACAGCCAAAGCACCCTGTCGGTGACGGAGCAGGAGAAGGCGTATCTGTACGGCAACGCGCTGGACTACGCGAAGCAGAACAACGTGCAGCTGGGCCAGGCGCTGACGCAGACGCAGGTGAGCGCGCTCGACAAGCCGATGCTCTGGTATGTGGAGCAGACGGTACCGGATCCGAGTTGCCATGCGACGGGCACGGCGAGTTGTCCGACGATCACGGCGTTGATGCCGCAGGTGTATTTGCCGGCGAATACGAGCGCGCTGTCGGCGGGCGGCAACATCGTCGGCACGGATGTGACGCTGAACTTCGAGGGCAATGGCAGCGGCAGCATTCTGAATACGGGGACGATCAGCGCCTCCAATACGCTGACGGTCAATACGCCGACGCTGACGAATCAGGCCAATCAGGTCAACGTCGGACAGATTTGGAGTTACATCCAGGACGCGGGCTATCAGAACACGACGGGCACGGTAGTGCAGCCTGGTGGGTTCATGAGCGCGGCGAACATGGACCTGAACGTGCAGACGCTGAGCCAGATTGGCGGGGCGCTGCAAAAGCTCAACGCGGACGGAACGGTCGATAGCGCGGGCACGCAGCAACTAACGGCTGCGTTGCAGCAGCAGTTGGGCAGTAACTTCACGCAGATGACGTTGACCGACCATCTGCATACTGATTTCGTGAAGGAAGGCGGTAGCTTCGGGGTCGAGCAGTTGGCGATGATCGTGGTCGCGGTGGCCGCTGCGATCGCGATGCAACCGGAGATCTCGGCGGAAATCGCATCGGTGAGCGGTGCGGCGGATGCGGCGGCGGACGCGGCATTCATGGCGGCGCAGCAGGGTCTGACGGGCGCGGCGATTACGGCGGCAGCCAGTGCTGCGGGTGGCACGTTGGCGGTGGGTGGGTTGGCCAACACGATGATCGCGGTGGGGCTGAGCACGTTTGCATCGCAGGCGCTCTCGCAAGTGATCGTAACCGGGCAGGTCGATTGGACTAATGACTTGCGTGCGGGCTTGGCCGGCGCTGTGACCGCTGGATTGACCAACGGCATCACGTTCGATAGCTCGACGGGCTCGTTCGGCTTCAACGTGAATGCGCCGGTGGCCGGCGTCACGGCGCCGAGCCTGGCGAGCTTGGCCGGGGTGCAGAACGTGGGCAATTCACTGGTGCCGATGTCGGGTGCGGCGGCGGGTTCGCTGCCGGCGCAAGCGCTGGCGATAGCGGGGGAGGCATCGCTGCAGGCGGGTGTGCAGTCGGTGATCGAGGGCGGCAGCTTCCTGACGAATCTGAAGAACGATGCGGTAAGCGACGTTGCGGCTGCGGGGGCGTATGCGATCGGCAATTTGCAGCCGAAGCTGGTGGAGGACCTTGGCCAAGTAGGCGGGGAGCTGGCTTATGTGGGACTGCACGGGGCGTTGGGGTGCCTGGCGGGGGCGGCGAGTGGGCAGGGGTGTGGTGGCGGGGCGATTGGCGGAGCGGCTAGTGCGTTGGTGACGCCGCTGACGCTGGGGGCGATGGACCCCAATCACGATCCGTTGACGACGGAGCAAACGGCGATTGTGACGGCGATCTCGATGCTGGTCGGTGGTGGCATCGCTGGCGCATTAGGGCAAAACGCGCTGGCTGGGGCGACGGCGGCTGAAAACGAGGCACTGAACAACGGTGCGAAGCATTGGGCCAACGCGTTCGTTTGTATCATGTGTATGCTTGGGATTCAGCCGGGCTCCGACAATCCCTTTGAAGCCGCCAGGACGCCGTTTTCAGATGATCCATCTCTCGGTTTGACAGATCCAGAAGACATTCCGAGGTCGATCAAACTCTCGCCGCTTGGTAAGCCGAACTCAACGAAATAAGTTCAACGATGAAAGCCGCAATTACCTCGATGTTCGAGCAAGAATTGGCGCGAGAGCCAGACGCGGACGCGTTCTTGCGTGCCGAAAGCATGAGTGACTACGAAAGTGCAGAAGAGACCTATAAAGCCCTTGTGGACAGGGGGTCGGTACTCAGCATGGTGAATCTAGGCCGTCTCTGCGAGCAGGAGGGAAACGGTACTAAGGGGGGGAACAATGAGCAGCCTGAGCTATGGTACAAGCGGGCGGTGGACGCTGGTTCGGCTGTTGCAACGTTGTACTACGGTAGCTTTCTGTTCCGGATAGGAGCTTACGACCGAGCTAGGGAGATATTCTCCGTGGGTCGAAGCAGAGGATATTCCCCGTCCATCGTTCGGCTGGCCAATCTTTACTTGAAGGGGCTAGGCGTTGAGAGAGACTACTCGAAAGCAAGGGCATTACTGGAGCAGGCGGCTGAGCTTGGAAATTTGTGGGCGAAAGTTGCGCTTGCTGCCATGACTGTCACACTCGGTCGTACCGCCATTGTTAGGTTCAAGGGACTACTGATGGGTATTGCCGCCGGGGTGCATTTGCGAATTGAAAGGTGGCGAGATCCGTACAGCGAAAGGTTGAAAAAATAGGATAACTCGATGTTCTCTTCTGTTAGATGGTTGGGGCTAAGAATACATGCACGCGAGTTGGTCAAGCCGGTAGGTATGGGCGTGGCGCTCATCGTACTCGGCGTTTCTCTATATGTCGTGCTGTATCGCCGCTCGGAACACGAGCTACGTGGTGCGCCGCTCAATCACGGTTATGCTCTGGTCGAACGTGTTGTGCTGACTTCGAAGGGAGGCCAGGGCTTTAATCTCATTGGTGTCTTGACTGTGCGAGTCAAGGGGCAAGACGTTACCTTTCCAACCAATACGGCCTTTTCGACAGGCGAGGTTGTCGGCGTCAGCTACCGAGTAGGTGCCAGCGGAAGAGTCTATGTGGATGACGTGTATTCTGCGACGAAGCAATAGCAGGATAGGCACGCGCCGGCTATTGCCCAGGCAGCAGTGCTTCAGATGAGGCGATAACAGCGAACGCCGAAAAAGCCTGAGTTCGCTGTTTGCGAAGTCACTTATGCATGCGTGATGACAAGCCTGCCGAGCTGGACTTCGATCTTGAGGCGCTGCCGAGGTTTGAAGCCGGCGTGCTCGATCCAACGGCCGGAGAGCTTGAGCCAGGGCACGAGGGGCGGGTTGGTACGCCGGCGAGGTGTGTAGGGCCGCCAGCGGCAGAATCTAATCCATAGCTCGGGGGGGGCTATCCGGGTATTCAATCCCGCGACCGGAGCCTTCGGCCCGTGGATATCGAAGTGATGAGGTGAAGGGTGAACTTTAAGACGCCGTTGAGCCTAAGCGTGCTTAGCCCGTTGGTATTGATCTGTTCCTGACTGGAAATTAATATGCGACGGGACTGTATTTAGTATTCGGGAAAGTTCTGGCAGTGGTACGACAATCGATAACCTGGCTTGCCGTACGGTTTTAAGGTGCATCAGAAATGACGTTGAATTTACAGATTACCGATAAGTTCTTTGGAAAGACTGTCTTGGAATACATTCAAACGGTCCCTGGCGAATTGCCGGTCGATGCTGTTGGGCTGTGGCAGATCATCCCTATGGGGCGCCAAGGCTTTGGCTTGAGTGGCGATGATCTTGCCGAATTTGTACAACGATGTGTGCGAGGCCTTCTTGAAAAAGGCGCAAAGCCGGTTATTGGTGGTGCTGGCACTCCGTACGATTGGCTGCTACAGCCGCAGTATGGCGAGACCAATGACGAAATCGTGGACGCTGTGGTGAGTGAGTGGCTTGCCTCGGGATCTGGTGATTCGGATCCCGGAGGGCTATGGTTCGCATTGCCATCACCGTACGTTGGGGAAAGGGCCTAGATGACTCGTCGCAATGCCGGTAGGCGCTACGCGTCTAGCAACTGAGCTAGTCGCTCGTGCTGTAGATGCGAACGATCAAGCGGGTTTAATTACAAGCCGTTCGTGTTGGACTTTGATCTTGAGGCGCTGTCGGGGCCTGAAGCTGGCTTGCTCCAGCCAACGGCTCGAGATTTTGAAGGTAAGGACATGGCACAGAAGCGACGTTTCCTCGGGCGCACTACGCGGTGCCCAAGTTGCAGTCACGAAGTGGCGTATTCATGGCTGTCAGGTATGGCCGGGCCACATCTGCATTTTTATGCCAACGATAACAATGATGTACTGGTTCGAGCAGCTTGGTTTGCAGGTGTTGACGCGTTGCTTCAGCAAGGCGCGGCCGAATCTTCTGTACTCGCCGCCATCGATTCATTGCTCAAAGGGCTTCCCAACGCCACATCAGAGTACGCTGTATGGAACAACGTCAAATGCCCGCGCTGTCAAAACGAGTTTCCATACAGGTTTAAAGGGAACCTCAAGCTAAGGTTAGAGGACTCCGCGGTTATCTTGATCGACGGCTGCCAGCTTGATACGGATGAGGGCGTATTCGTGATCGAAGTGGACGCTGCTAGTTAACGTCCGGGACGTGGATCGACCACTCTTTAAGCATGGGCTGTGCCGCCGTCAACGGAATCGATCTCGGTAGCCGGCCCGGTCGTCAACGAAGCGCAAACGCTCAACGCCTACTGGCACTCGCACTGGGTGCAAGAAACGGGCATGTTCAGCAGCGACAAGCGCCACGATATCTGGGCGTGCGGCTCCGCTGCGGAATGTACGGCACTTTACGGCAGCGCCTACACGAACGTCGGCGGCACGATCGACCCACCGCAACCGGTGGGCAACATCGCCGCGACGATCCAAGCGCCGAATCTGTCAATCAGCTCGAATGGCCAGATCGAGAACGTCGGCAACGTGGTGGGCACGTCGGTCTCGCTGACGGGCCAGCGCCTGATCAACGGCATCACGACGGCGAACCTACACGCCGCGCGTGAAGGAGACGGGCAAGGCGAGCTTCGTCGATGAGCTGACGTATGACAGCCAGAGCAACCTGTCGGTGACGGAGCAGCAAAAGGTGTATCCGGGCGATGCTGGGGCACTCGGACATCGAGGCGACGCAGGTCTACACGGGGTGAGCATCCGGACGCTGAAGGATATCCATTCGGCTACGCGTCCGGCGTGGCCTGTCCGTACGGCCCAAAATCGGATCAATCTCGAAGACGACGAGCCCCGGACAGTAGATTTACTGGCCGCACTCGATGCGGAGGCAGCCAGCGAGGGCGGTAATGAATGTATAGCACTGAGTGCTATACTAGATAGCGAGCAAAAGGAGCGGTATGCGGGTCTTCAAGACCAGGTGGTTTGCACGCTGGGCCGACAAGGAAGGCGTGACAGATGCGGCGCTGATGGATGCGGTGGACGAGATGAGCCGGGGGTTGATTGATGCGAACCTAGGCGGTCAAGTGTTCAAGAAGCGGGTAGGCATTGGCGGACGAGGCAAGAGCGGCGGATTGCGCACCCTGCTGGCGTTTCGGGTGGACGATCGGGCCTTCTTCGTGTTTGGCTTCGCGAAGAACGTGCGGGCCAATGTAAGCGAAAAGGAACTACGAGCGTTGAAGTTGATGGCATCGGAGCTGTTGAGCTATGACGCTCGGGTCTTGCGCAAGGACCTACGCGCAGGCGAGTTATATGAGGTAGAGAGCGATGAGTGACAAACTGCTGAAGGTGCTGCACGAGACGGCGCAGGGATTGCATCGAGCTGGGACGATGGATGCAATGACGCTACGTGAGTTCGATGCGCTCTGTTTACCGCCGATCAAGGAGTACAGCGCCGCGCAGATCAGGCGCTTGCGTCAGCGCACTAGGGCGAGCCAGGCCGTGTTCGCGGCGTGCCTGAACACGAGCGCATCGACGGTGCAAAAGTGGGAGCAGGGGCAAAAGCGGCCGAACGGCCCGTCGCTCAAGCTGCTCGATCTGGTTGACCGCAAGGGGCTGGAAGCTCTGTTGTGACCTTTGCAAGGGCCGTCGCAGATGGCGCCGAGTCTACGACGCGCAACGGCTCGTCTTAGCCGCCCCTAGGCGATGAATCCTGAGTTCCTGCCCGAGTGAAGCCCAACTCAATCGACTTGCCCTGAATAAGCGCCAGCCTCCGTCCACTCAAAGGTTGGATCAGCGCCCCGCCTCCGCCGAAAATACATATCAGAAATGCTTCGTTGGGCGCCGACGAAAACCCCTCTAGACTGATCCCTTCACGTTGTCGTAACGAACCGATCAGATCCCTGGAATGCGGGAGAGTGCCGCTCTTTGCCGCTCCCCGCGCAACCAGGCGAGCACGCTGCGCGCGGACGAGGAAAACCCGATGAATACCGAAGTACGCGACCCTGACGTCCTGGTCATCGACGCAGGCGAGGCCGGCCCCATGGCTGCCCCCCATGCAACCGCGCACGATCTACCAGCCGAAGCTGCCGCCCACCTCGCACGCCTTGCCGATATCGACCCGGCAGTGCGCCGTGTCGCACTGTTCGAGCTTGCTGATCTCGAAGATGCCGCTCTCTTGCCGGTGTTCCTCGCTTCGCTGCGCGACGACCCGGCGCCCGAAGTCCGGCGCGAGGCCGCGGCCGTGCTCGCATCATGGGAGCAAGACGAAGTCGTCGAAGCGCTCTGCGCAGCCCTGCTCGACGACGCCGAGCCGGTACGTGCACAGGCGGCGCAAAGCCTATCCGAATTGAAGCAACCGAGCTCGGGTTACGTGCTGCGCCGTTGGGCGATGCGGCCGGAGCCGTTCGTGCGCCGCGCGGTACTCCGCGGGCTGCGCGAACTTCGCTTCGCGGATGCGTTCGATCCGGCCATGGAGGCGCTCGCCGCGCGACAAGCCGAGGTACGGTTCGAGGCTGTCGCGGTACTTGGTTGGCTCAAAGATGCGCGCGCACTCGCATCGCTCGCGGCGCTCGCCGCGCGCGATGCGCAGGCGGAGGTGCGCCGCGCGGCTATCGGCGCGCTGGGTTTTGCATCACCAGCCGATGCCTCCATCGTCGATGCCCTCCTCGCAGCGCTATCGGACAACGCGTGGCAGGTGCGCGAGGAAGCCGCGACCACGCTAGGCAAACTCGGCGTGGTAGAGGCGCGCGAACCGCTCGTCACGGCACTCGACGACGCATACTGGCAGGTCAGGCTACGCGCGACTCGCGCGCTAGGACAATTGCGCGATGGGCAGGCTGCCCCTGCCGTTGCGATGCTGCTCGCACATCCGATCAGCAACTTGCGCAAGGAAGCCGCGCTTGCACTGGGCGAGCTGGGCGTTGCCGCTTCACTGCCCGCGCTGCACCACGCGCTTGGCGATCGCGATCCTGAGGTACGCAAAGCCGTCAGCATCGCCATCGAGCAAATCGAAAACGCACGGCAATAAAAGAACGCGGCGCTGGCCGAGCGCCAAGCAAGGGACGCGAGCACTCGGCTGCCGCGCGGCACCTACGCGTCCAAAGTATTCGCTGAGCGATAATGTCGTCGACATATCGACGATCGAAAGCCATCCGAAATGAAACTCCGCGGTGGTCTGCTCAGTATCAGCTAAGTCTTCGTCGGTATCCTCCCCCTATTGTTGCCACCCTCCGCTTGGCCACGTGACGGATTGATCCGTCACGAAACGGCGAGCGCGCACGGAGAATTGATGGAAGGACTGAATCGAGCACTTTTTCTCTGGCTCAATGCGCCGGCCAACCCTGGCCAGCTATCGATGGCGATGGCGCTGTTTTTTGCCGAATATTTTATTTGGCTGATCCCCGCAACGATCGCGATCGTCTGGTTACGCGGTGGCGAGCGCACGCGTAAGGCGCTGATCGAAGCCACCGTCGCCGCGTCGATCGGGCTTTGTATCAATCAGCTGATCGGCCTTGCATGGATGCACCCGCGTCCTTTCGTAATCGGTCTCGGACACACATTGGTTGCGCATGCACCCGACTCGTCCTTCCCCAGCGATCATCTGACGCTCTGGTGGTCGGTCGCGTTCGCGCTCGCCATGCCCGGCAACTTTCCTCGGGCCGGGATGCTGTTCGCGTTGCTCGGCTTGCCTATCGCGTGGGCGCGCATCTACGTGGGCGTCCATTTCCCGTTCGATATGGCGGGCGCGGCTATCGTCTCGCTGTTGAGCGTGGGCCTGACGCGGCGAGCAATAGGGCCATGCTTGCCATACATTTTTCGGGCGGCCACCTGCGTTCACGGCTTGCTTTTCAGCAAGTTCATTGCGTTGGGATGGGTGCGCAAATAAGGACTGGGTAAGATCCGCGGCGACGGAGGCACGAGTCATGCGGCAACCCTTCATATTCTGCAAGGCAATGACTGCATCAAAAGGAACCTTACGATGACCAAATCGACTCAACACGCATTGGCGAAGGTACCTGAGGTCACACTCGGGTTCTGGCTCCTCAAGATTGCCGCGACCACCCTGGGTGAGACGGGCGGCGACGCAGTGACGATGTCGATGCACCTGGGATACCTCATTGGGACGGCCATTTTCGCGTTGATATTCGTCGTGGCGGTCATGGCGCAAATCCGTGCAAATGGGTTTCACCCCTTCTTGTACTGGTTGACGATCATTGCCACCACGACGGTCGGCACGACGATGGCCGATTTCGCGGATCGCTCCTTGGGCATCGGATATGCGGGCGGCTCGAGTCTACTGCTCGCGTTGCTGCTGATCTCGCTCTTTGTCTGGTACCGGACGCTCGGCTCGGTCTCTGTCAGTACGATCACCACGCCCAAAGCGGAAATCTTCTATTGGGTGACGATCATGTTCTCCCAGACCCTGGGTACGGCATTGGGCGATTGGACGGCCGACAGCATGGGGTTGGGATACGGCGGTGCCGCGCTCGTGTTCGGTGGATTGCTCGTTCTGGTCGCGGCGGCCTATTATTGGTCGAACATTTCGCGCACGATACTTTTCTGGGCGGCGTTCGTGTTGACGCGTCCGCTCGGGGCTGCGGTCGGCGATTTTCTCGACAAACCGCTCAACGCGGGCGGTCTGGCCATGAGCCGTTATTCGGCCTCGGCCGCGCTATTCGGCTTCATCGTGCTCGGCATTCTGATCTTCCGGCAACGAGCGGCGAAGGCGACGCATTGAACGCAGGCTGGAATTGGCTACGGAGGATGAATGCGGGTATTGCTGGTCGAAGACGATCCGATGATCGGCGAGGCCGTTCAAAACGCACTGAAAGACGTTTCCTACGCGACGGATTGGGTGAAGACGGGGCAGGCGGCCTTGACCGCCCTCGAGGCGCAGCATTACGACCTCGTGCTGCTCGACCTCGGCTTGCCCGGCAAGGACGGTCTGCAGGTGCTGGCGAGCATTCGCGGCCGCGACAATCCGGTGCCGGTGCTGATCGTCACGGCCCGGGACACGCTCGATGATCGGTTGCGCGGACTCGACGGCGGCGCCGACGACTATGTCCTGAAGCCATTCGAAATGGCCGAGCTGCTGGCCCGCATGCGCGCCGTGCTGCGGCGAAAGGGCGGCCGCGCGGCTCCCGTGCTCAGCAATGGCCGCGTCTCGCTCGATCCGGTTACGCGCGAGGCCGTCGCCGATGGCTGCGCACCCGTGCAGCTTTCCAATCGCGAATTCGCGCTGCTGCACGCGCTGCTGATCCGCCCCGGCGCGATCCTTTCACGCAGCGATCTGGAAGACCGGATCTACGGTTGGGGAGAAGAAGTCGAAAGCAATGTCGTCGAATTTCTGATTCACGCACTGCGGCGCAAGCTCGGCAGCGACATCATCAAAAACGTCAGGGGCGTCGGATGGATGGTTTCAAAAGGCGGTTGAACGCGTCCCTCCAGCTCAAACTGTCCTTCTCGCTTTCGCTCGCGATTCTCGTGGTTGCCGTGGTCGCCGGCATCTTTTCGTTCGTGTCCGCGCTGCACGAAGCCCATGAGCTGCAAGACGATACGTTGCGGCAAATCGCGACGCTCATCGATCGGCAAGGCGTTCCGTTCTTTCAGTCGCCGGCTGGGGCGAGCGTGGCGAGCGACGACAAAGACTCCCGCATCGTCGTGGAATATCTCGCCGATGCCGGGCAGCAAGGCGTCGGCATCGCTGGTGCCGAGGCGCGATTGCCGATCCCAGCCGACTTGGCGGACGGCGCGCACACGCTGCGGATCAAGGGCGAGTCGTTTCGCGTGCTCATCAAAACAGCGGCCGGCGGCGGGCGAATCGCCGTGACGCAGGAAACGGATGTACGCGACGAAATCGCGCGCGATGCCGCCCTGCAGACTTCGATGCCGTTTCTGATTCTCGTGCCGATACTGGTCTTTTTGATTGCCGACCTCGTTCGCAAGATGTTCCGGCCGATCGCCGCGCTGTCGCTGGAAATCGATCGGCGGGCGGAGCGGGAGTTACATCCCATCGAAACGAGCCATCTGCCTGTCGAGGTCCGGCCCTTCGTCGTCGCAATCAATCGCCTTTTGACGCGCGTTGCGCAATCGATGGAAGCCCAACATCGATTCGTTGCCGATGCCGCGCACGAACTGCGCTCGCCTTTGACGGCACTTTCGCTGCAAGCGGAACGGCTGGCCGAAGCGGAGATGTCGACGACGGCCCGGGAGAGATTGCGTTCGCTGCGACAGGGCATCGAGCGCGGACGAAACCTGCTCGATCAACTGCTGACGTTGGCCAGAGCGCAATCGCCTTCGGAGCCGCTGCCGGCGACACAGGCGGTGTCGGTGCAGAGCGTCTATCGTCGCGTGCTCGAAGACATCATGCCGCTTGCCGAAGCCAAAAAGATCGATGTCGGTGTCGAAGGCACCGAGGACGCGCTGGTACGAGCAAGCGAGCTCGATTTGATTGCGATCGTGAAGAATCTCGTCGATAACGCCATCCGCTATACGCCGCGAGGCGGGAAGGTCGATTTGTCGGTGCGTGGCACGCCCACGCATGTGCTGTTGCGCGTGATCGACAACGGGCCCGGCATTGCACCGGACGAACGCGCGCGCGTTTTCGATCCTTTTTATCGCACGCTGGGGAGCAATGAAGTGGGATCGGGGCTGGGCCTGTCCATCGTCAAAGCCATTGCCGAGCGCCTCGGGGCGGAAGTCCGCCTCGAGTTTGCCGATGAGACCGGGCAGTCGGGTTTGTGTGTTTCCGTTCTCATTCCGGCCCAGTGACCCCTATCGTATGAGGGTTACTAGACGACCGGTCTAATACTGGCTACAGTACGGTTCCATGAGCCATGCAACCCCTCCCACCGATGTCCGCCGGCATATTCTCGATGTCGCGCATCCTCTATTTCTGAGCAAGGGCTTCACGGCCGTCGGCCTGACGGAGGTGCTGGCTGCGGCGAAGGTGCCGAAGGGGTCGTTTTATCACTACTTCTCGTCGAAGGAAGCGTTCGGCGAGGCGGTGCTCGAGGCGTACTTCGAAGATTATCTCCAGCGCATGGATGGGTTGCTCGGTCAGCCCGGTCCGGCGGCGCAGCGGTTGATGGCCTATTTCTTCGACTGGCTCGATTCGCAGACCGGGGACGAGGCGCAAAGCCGGTGTCTGGTCGTGAAGCTCGGCGCGGAGGTCTCCGATCTATCCGACACGATGCGGGCGGCACTCGAACGTGGCACGCGAACGATCACGGCGCGGCTCGCGCGCTGCGTGGAGGAGGGTTTGACGGACCGTTCGTTGCCTGAATCGCTCGATGCCGCCGGCACCGCCATGACGCTCTATCAAAACTGGCTCGGTGCCAGTCTGCTGGCCAAGATCACACGCGACCGCAAGCCGCTGGATACCGCGTTGGCCTGCACGCGCCGGATGCTCGGCGTCCCTTACGACGCTTGAGGGGCGATCGTATGTATTCGCTTTCCGTTTTTTATTCCTCTCTTTCTAGACGACTGGTCTACTCCGGGCGCCCGCTGTACCCGAAGCATTGCTGCTCGCGCCAATCCCAGATTGCTTACTGAAGGAGTTCCCGATGCCGCAAACCGATACCGTCAATCGCCGCGTGGTCCTCGCGGCGCGCCCACAGGGGTTGCCCACGCCGCGCGACTTTCTCATCGAAGAGGTAGCCATTCCGAAGCCCGCCGATGGCCAGGTTCTGCTTCGTACCGTCTATCTCTCGCTCGATCCCTACATGCGCAATTTGATGGAGGAGGTCGGTCCCGCCTACGCGCCGTCGATCCCGCTTGGTGGAACGATGGTGGGCGGCACCGTGAGTCGAGTCGTTGAATCGAAGAATGGGAAGTGGCGAGCGGGCGATCTCGTGCTCGGCAACTCAGGATGGCAGGACTACGCGCTATCCGATGGCAGCGACTTGCTCCCCCTGGGACAAGAATCTCACGCGTCGCTGTCGTTGGGCGGTTTGGGCATGCCCGGATTCACCGCGTATGTCGGCCTGGCGGATATCGGCCAGCCCAAAGCTGGCGAAACGCTTGTCGTGGCGGCGGCCACGGGTGCCGTTGGCTCGGTCGTCGGGCAGTTGGCGAAGCTTCGGGGCGCAAAGGTCGTTGGCATCGCGGGTGGCGCCGACAAGTGCCGGTACCTCGTGGAAGAACTCGGCTTCGACGCCGCCGTTGATCGTCGCGATCCGGCATTCGCCGAGCGTCTGGCGGCGGCGTGCCCGGAGGGAATCGACGTTTATTTCGAAAACGTCGGCGGGGAAGTTTTCGATGCGGTATTGCCGTTGTTGAACATCGGCGCGCGCGTGCCGGTCTGCGGCGTGATTGCGCATTACAACGACGACGCGTTGCCGTCCGGCCCCGATCGATTGCCGCTTGCCATGTCGACGATTCTGCAAAAGCGGGTCCGTATGCAAGGTTTCATCATCCTCGACCACTTCGGCGAGCGTTTCGATGCGTTTCGCCGAGAGATGAGCGAATGGTTGTCCGATGGCCGCGTCAAGCTGCGCGAGGACCGCGTCGATGGGTTGGGGAACGCGCCTGCCGCATTCATTGGGATGCTGCAGGGCCGTAACTTCGGCAAGCTCGTCGTGCGTGTAGGCGAGGACTGAAGAGGCTCGTGGCCGGTGTTACCGTTCTTTGACACGATCCCCTCCGCTTGCTCGTGCGGCGAATAGGCATATATTCTCCGCACATCATGCGGAGAATATATGTACATCTGGGCGGCCGAAGATTGGCCTGAATGGCGATACGACCTTGCTAGCCTCACCGGTTTGATCGCCGAGGTCAGTCGTGCGCAGGGCCTGTTGTTCGGCCGCCTCGCCGACGTTGGCAGCCCGTTGCGCGATGAGGCGAGCCTTGCTGCGCTGACCGAGGATGTCACGAAGACGAGCGAAATCGAGGGCGAGCGACTCGACGTTGCGTCAGTGAAATCGTCGATTGCGCGGCATCTCGGCGTGGATATCGGCGAGCTTGCGCCAGCGGATCGTCACGTGGACGGGATCGTCGAAATGATCCTCGACGCCACATTGAACTGTCAGGCAGCGGTGACCCCTGAGAGGCTGTTCGAATGGCATGCGGCGCTTTTTCCGACGGGATACTCTGGGCTCGTACGACTCAATGTTGCGCGTTGGCGCGGCGATGCGACAGGGCCTATGCAAGTGGTGTCGGGGCCGATCGGCCGACAACGCGTGCACTTCGAAGCGCCACCGGCGGAGCATCTCGACCATGAAACCCGGTGCTTCCTCGACTGGCTCAACGGCGCGACTCCGGAGCCTGCACTGATCAAGGCGGGGCTCGGCCACCTCTGGTTCGTCACCCTTCATCCATTTGACGACGGGAACGGGAGAATCGCGCGCGCGATCGGCGATCTCCTTCTTGCGCGTGCGGACGGCAGTCCTCAGCGTTTTTATAGCCTCTCCGCGCAGATTCAGCGCGAACGCAAAGCCTATTACGACGTGCTCGAGCGCACGCAAAGAGGAAGCCTCGACGTCACCGAGTGGTTGAGCTGGTTTCTGAGCACCTTGAAGGACGCCGTCGAGCGCGCTCATCGGACGCTGGATTCGGTGCTGGCCAAAGCGCGGTTCTGGCAGCGCTTTGCGGGCGTGCCGATGAACGCTCGGCAAATCAAGTTATTGAACAAGCTGCTCGATGGTTTCGAGGGCAAGCTGACGAGCAGCAAATGGGCGGCTATTGCCAAGTGCTCGGCCGATACTGCACTGCGCGATATAAACGAACTGATCGATGCGGGGGCGTTGCGAAAGTCGGCAGCGAGCGGCCGTAGCACGAGTTACGAATTGCCTCGATAGCGGTTGCTTGTGCCCGTATCGCACCGTTCCCAGCGTGCTTCGTAATGGCTGAAAGGGTTTCGTTCTGCGGGCGATGTGCCGTAGGTAGCACTGCTATACCTATGGTCACGAAATCTACTGACCCGATCAAGAAAGGCAAGGATATGACTCCTTCAGCGATCGGCCCGCGTGGCCGCGATGACAGCGCACGAGCGAGCGAGGGGGGCGGCGGTGGTGCGCGGAGCGCAGAAAATGTGCCGCGGCCATCTCATCCGCCGACCCGAACGGACGTTAGTGGGCCGCTTGCAGGTGCCGCGCAACTCGGTGCGTCGGAGACTCGCTCACGCGCCGCGGCGGCGAGGGTGACCGCGGGCAAAGCGTGGACGGGGACGGGGCGTACGGTGCGGGCGACGGTGCGTGCATTGGGTGCTGCGGGCGGCGCCGTAGCGGATGGCGGACGCTTCATCGGTATCGACCGCCGGATGGTCCTGCGCGGCGCTGGAGTAGTGTTGCTCGGCGCAGCCGGCCTGGAGGCTTGTCACGAAGTCGCGCGTCTGCTCGAGCCGCCGCCGCTCGCCGTTCCGGACGACGTCGAGGCGTCGGCCGCAAAGATTGCCGCTGCGCGAAACGCTGTCTCCGAAGCCGCACAAAAGGAGGCTGACGAAATCATCGCCAGTTTGCGGGCGTCTTCGCCCGGATCGCGTGAGATCGGAGTTCTCGAGCGCGCTAAGAAACAGGACGCACAAAAACTGCTCACTGCGCTCGATCGCTACTGGAGCACCGTTCCCAGCCAGGCAGATTCGGCGCGCAGCCGACGGCTTCGCGCGCAGGTCGCCCTCCTGAGACTTCGTCCGGAAAATGGCGAATCCCCGCCTCGAACGGCTACGCGGCGCAATGAATTGAAAAAGACGGTCGAAACGCTGCGCAAAGTGGACTGGACTTGTGTGTCCGGTCCGGATGGCACCATCAACTGCAGCCTATAGCGCAATCGGCGCTCACACGAGCGGAACACGAGGACACGAGGGTCCGCAACCGCGCGGTTCCGGGTGCCGCGCGATGCATTCCCATCGTTCGAACAACGAACCATATCGACGCAATTGGACAAATCCTGTCGCGATTTGACAAGCCACTTACGGTCGCGTAAATTTCGCGCACGCGTCGGGAGAGTGCGTCGACAGCATGTTTCTTCATCCATTCATGCTGCCACGCCGCCGAAGGGGCATACCCACAAACTCTCAGGCAAAAGGACCGACCGCGTCGAGAACCCTCGTCTGACGGCCTGCTTCTCAACTGTCAGACGGTTTTCGAACTCTGGAGAGCGGCAGTAGCCGGCCAGCGGCGCGCGTTTCAGCGCGAAGCCCGGCAAGCTGCCCACCGAAGGGGCGCGCGTTTGGCCGGGAAACGAAATCCGGAACAGGGATCGTCCCCGACTGCGCAATCTCTCAGGTACCGAGGACAGAGGGGCCATCCATCGCACACGCCGGCGGCCACCGCGGCGCAGCGCGATCGGCATGGCCCTTTTTTGTTTTCGCGAACCCTGTAGCGTGCCGAGGCTCCATTCCATGACCGAACTGAAACGTACCCCGCTTCACGCCACCCATCGCGCGCAGGGCGCACGCATGGTCGACTTCGGCGGATGGGACATGCCCGTCAACTACGGCTCTCAGATCGACGAACACCAGGCGGTCCGGCGCGATGCCGGCATGTTCGACGTCTCGCACATGTGCGCCGTGGATTTCACAGGAGCGCGCGCCCGCGCGTTTTTCGAATTCGCGATTGCGAACAACGTCGCCAAGCTGCAAACGCCCGGCCGCGCGCTCTACTCGTGTCTGCTCAATGAAGCGGGCGGCGTCGTCGACGATCTCATCGTCTATTACTTCTCGGACGAATGGTTTCGCGTGGTCGTCAATGCAGGCACGGCCGACAAGGACATCGCCTGGTTCTCGCGTCTGAACACCGAACACGCGTTCGGCCTCACCATCACGCCGCGCCGCGATTTCGCCATCATCGCCGTTCAGGGCCCGAATGCGCGCGCCAAGCTCTGGCAAGCGGTTCCCGCCGCACGCGAGGCTAGCGAGCCGCTCAAGCCGTTCAATGCCGCGCGCGTCGGCGCAACGCCGTTCGGCGAGCTGACCATCGCGCGCACGGGCTATACGGGCGAGGACGGCTTCGAGATCATTGTCCCGGCCGCGCATGCCGTGGCGCTTTGGGACGCGCTGCAGGCGCAGGGCGTCATGCCGTGCGGCCTGGGCGCGCGCGACACGCTGCGCCTCGAAGCGGGCATGAATCTTTACGGACAGGACATGGACGAGACGGTCTCGCCACTCGACGCAGGCCTCGCGTGGACGGTCGATCTGAGTTCGCCCCGCCCGTTCGTCGGACGCTCCGCGCTCGAAGCGCACGGTGCGACGCGCGCATTCGTCGGTCTCATCCTGCGTAAGGAAGGGGGCAAGGCGGCGGGCGTGCTGCGTGCGCATCAGAAGGTGCTGACGCCGTTGGGCGAGGGCGAGATCACGAGCGGCACGTTTTCGCCGACGATGCTCGAATCGATCGCCTTCGCGCGCGTGCCCAAAGGCGTGCAGCCCGGCGACACGGTACAGGTCCAGATTCGCGACAAAGCGTTGAACGCAACCGTGGTAAAACTGCCGTTCGTGCGCAACGGCAAGGTGCTCGCCGCCTGACGCCGGGCGCGCGGCGCACGCGTTTCACGTTATCCGAATTTTTCCATTTATCAGGAGCATCCGATGAGCAACGTTCCGGCCGATCTCAAGTACACCGAAGAGCACGAATGGCTGCGCACCGAAGCGGACGGTACGCTGACGATCGGCATTACCGATCACGCGCAAAGCACACTCGGCGACATCGTCTTTCTCGAACTGCCCGAAGTCGGAAAACACGTGACCGCTGGTGACGCGGTCGGCGTGGTCGAATCGGTGAAGGCAGCCTCGGACATCTACTCGCCGGTCTCGGGTGAAATCGTCGACGTGAACTCGGCCATCGTCGATACGCCCGACGCGGTGAACAGCGATGCCTACGACAGCTGGCTCTTCAAGATCAAGTTGGCCGACAGCGCGTCGACCGACAAGCTGCTCGACGCCGCGGCTTACTCCAAGCTGATCGACTGAACACTTTCGCTATCTCGCGCGGCGCGCTTCGCCGTGGTTCGTCGAAGCCGCCGCCCACTCCGCGCCACTCGCACCGCCCGCCCATCATGAAGCTCGAACACCCGGATCGCCTGATGAACCGCACTCCTTCCTCGCTTGCCGCACTCGAAGTGCATGACGCCTTCGCGGAGCGGCACATCGGCCCGGACGCAGCCGATCAGCAAAAGATGCTCGATGCGCTCGGATTCGCGACGCGCGCCACGCTGATCGATGCGGTCATCCCGGAGACGATCCGCCGCACCGAGCCGCTGCCGCTCGGGCCCTTCGCGCAGCCGCTGGGCGAAGCGGAAGCGCTCGCGGCCCTGCGCGAGCTCGCGAACAAGAACCAGGTGTTCCGCTCGTATATCGGGCAGGGCTACTACAACACGCACACGCCGGCCGTCATCCTGCGCAACGTGCTCGAGAATCCCGCCTGGTACACGGCCTACACGCCTTACCAGCCGGAAATTTCGCAAGGCCGGCTCGAGGCGCTGCTCAATTTTCAGCAGATGATCACGGACCTCACCGGGCTGTCGATGGCCAACGCCTCGCTGCTCGACGAGGCCACGGCCGCGGCCGAAGCGATGACGCTGCTGCAGCGTGTCGGCAAGCCGAAGTCGAACGTCTTCTATGTGGCCGACGATGTGCTGCCGCAAACGATCGAGGTCATCTGCACGCGTGCCCGGCCGATCGGCATCGAGGTCAAGGTCGGCCCCGCGGCCGACGCCGCCGCGTCGAATGCCTTCGGCGTGCTGCTGCAATACCCCGGTGCGAATGGCGATGTGCGCGACTACCGGGCGCTCACCGAGGCGGTGCATGCTGCCGGAGGCCATGTGGTCGTTGCGGCCGATCTGCTTGCGCTGACACTGCTCGCGCCGCCGGGCGAATGGGGTGCGGACGTGGCCATCGGTAGCTCGCAGCGCTTCGGCGTGCCGGTCGGCTTCGGCGGCCCGCATGCGGCTTACCTCGCCGTGCGCGACGAATTCAAACGGCAGATGCCGGGGCGGCTCGTCGGCGTGACCGTCGACGCCCAGGGCAACGCAGCGCTGCGTCTAGCGCTGCAAACGCGCGAGCAGCACATCCGTCGCGAGAAAGCGACTTCGAACGTCTGCACGGCGCAGGCGCTGCTGGCCATCATGGCGAGCATGTACGCCGTCTACCACGGACCGCATGGCCTGAAGACGATCGCGCTTCGGGTCCACCGCATTGCCGCGTTGCTCGCGGCCGGCGCCAAGCAGCTCGGCTATGCGTTGGCCAACGAAACGTTCTTCGACACGCTGACGATCGAAACGGGTAGCCGGACCGCGGCCGTACACGAGGCGGCCAAGCGCGCGCGGATCAATCTGCGGCGCATCGACGACACGCGCGTGGGCGTCTCCATCGACGAAACGACGACGCGTCGCGATCTGGCCGATCTGCTCGCGGTATTCGCCCATGCGGCCGGTGCCATTGACGTGCCGCACGTCGACACGCTCGACGCTGCCCTCACGCGCGCGGCCGGCGGCGGCGCGCCCGGCGATGCGACGGCGCTTCCCGAGGCGCTCGTGCGCACGAGCGCCTATCTGACCCACCACGTCTTCAACCGGCACCATTCGGAGACGGAGATGCTGCGCTATTTGCGCAGCTTGGCCGACAAGGACCTCGCGCTCGACCGCTCGATGATTCCGCTGGGCTCGTGCACGATGAAGCTCAACGCCACCTCGGAGATGCTGCCCGTCACGTGGCCGGAGTTCGGCGCGATCCATCCGTTCGCGCCGGCGGAGCAAACGGTCGGATACCGCGAAATGATCGATCAGCTCGAGCAGATGCTCGTGGCGGCCACCGGTTACGCCGCCGTCTCGCTGCAGCCCAATGCCGGATCGCAGGGCGAATACGCAGGACTGCTGATCATTCGCGCCTATCACGCATCGCGCGGCGAATCCCATCGCGACATCTGCCTCATTCCCGCCTCGGCGCACGGGACGAACCCCGCATCGGCGCATATGGCGGGCCTGAAGGTGGTGGTCGTGAACTGCGACGCGCAAGGCAACGTCGATACGGAAGATCTGCGGGCGAAGGCGGCCGCGCATGCCGACAAGCTCGCGGCGATCATGATCACCTACCCGTCGACGCATGGTGTGTTCGAGCGCAACGTGCGCGAGATCTGCGAGATCGTGCACGCGCACGGCGGTCAGGTCTATGTCGACGGCGCCAATATGAATGCGATGGTGGGTCTGACTGCGCCGGGCCAGTTCGGTGGCGACGTCTCGCACCTGAACCTGCACAAGACGTTCTGCATTCCGCATGGCGGCGGCGGCCCCGGTGTGGGCCCGGTCGCCGTCGGCGCGCATCTGGCGCAGTTTCTGCCGAATCAGACGTCGTCGGGCTACCGGCGCGCCGAAAGCGGCATTGGCGCGGTTTCGGCTGCTCCGTATGGATCCGCATCGATTCTGCCGATTTCGTGGATGTACATCGCGATGATGGGCGCGAAAAACCTCACCGCCGCAACCGAGGTCGCGATCCTCAACGCGAACTACGTGGCCAAGAAGCTCGCGCCGCATTATCCGGTGCTCTACTCCGGGCCGGGCGGCCTCGTGGCGCACGAGTGCATTCTCGATCTGCGGCCGATCAAGGACGCGAGCGGCATCACCGTCGACGACGTCGCCAAGCGCCTCGCCGATTACGGCTTTCACGCGCCGACGATGAGTTTCCCGGTGCCCGGCACGCTGATGGTCGAGCCGACCGAATCGGAATCGAGGGAGGAACTCGATCGATTCATCGAAGCGATGATCGCCATTCGCGAAGAAATCCGCGCAGTCGAGGAAGGCCGCGCCGACCGCGAGGACAATCCGCTCAGGCACGCGCCGCATACGGCGGCCGCCGTGACGGCGAACGAGTGGGAGCATGCCTATTCGCGCCAGCAAGCGGCTTATCCGTTGCCGTCGCTCGTCACCCGTAAATATTGGCCGCCTGTCGGCCGCGCGGACAACGCTTATGGCGACCGCAACCTCTTTTGCTCCTGCGTGCCCGTGGCCGATTACGCGTAACGGGCGGACCGTGCGCGCGCCCGCTACGCCGCATTGCGCGGCTTCGGCGCGGAGCACGTCGCCGCGCGTCGCTCGACACGAATACCGGCTAACATCTCACACCGCGATCAAGCAAACGAAGGAGCGACGCATGGTGCGAATGGGGGCCACGACGAGCGGGCGCGCAACGCGGCTGCGGACATGGCGCGAACAGGGCGCGCGAGCGTTGCGCTGGCCGCGGCTGCTCGCCTGCGCGACGGCGTGCACGATGCCGCCCGTACTGGCTCATGCGGCGATGAACTTCTGCGCCGCTCCAGGATTGCAAACGAGCGAACGCGCCAACGCGGCGCCGGATGTTCAGGCGTTGATGAAGCGTGTCGGTGGGCAACTCGGCGCCGAGCCCAAGCCGCTCCCGCGGCTGCACACCGAGGGTACGCTGCCGCACGAGGGGATTTACGACGAAAGCATCGAAGCCGAAAAAGAGCTCGAGCTGATGCGCGACGCCGCGCTCGTTTGGCGTGCGACCGGCGATGACCGCTACCTGAAGCTCGTCGACCGGTTTCTCGCGGCCTGGGTGGGCACGTATCGGCCCAGTTTCGATCCGATCGACGAAACCCATTTCGACTCGCTGATCCTCGCTTACGACATGACGGCGAGTGCACTCTCGGTCAAGACGCGCAATGCGACAGCGGCCTTCATCGCGACGCTGGGCAATGGCTACGTCGCACGCATCGACAGCGCAGCGCGTCCCCTGACCGGCACCTATCGGAACAACTGGGAAAGCCATCGCGTGAAGCTCGTTGCGATGGCGGCTTTCACGCTCGACGATCGCAAGCTCATCGATGCCGCGCAACGCATCTTCGTCGAGCAGATCGGCAACAACATTGCGCCGGACGGTTCGACCGTCGATTTCGCGGAACGCGACGCGCTGTATTACGTCGCCTACGATCTCGAGCCGCTCGTTGCCGCGGCGCTTGCCGCGCGGCGTCACAACCGCAACTGGCTCACGCTCAAGGCGGGCAATGGTGCCTCGCTTGCGCTCGCGCTCAATTGGCTCGTGCCTTATGCGCTCGGCCAAAAGACGCATGACGAATTCGTGCATTCGAGCGTGCCGTTCGACGCGAAACGGCGCGCGGCCGGCGTGGCGGGCTTTTCCGGTCCATGGGACCCCAAGCGCGCGGCGCCGCTTTTCCACCTCGCGGCGCGTCTGTCGGGGCGCTATACCAGCGTCGCGCTGCTGCTTTCGCCGACGCCGCCGGCCTGGGTGGCCGTCTGTCTGCCCCTTGCGGCGCGATGAGCGGAGCATCGGTCTTCCTTTTCTGGAGCAACAATGGCAGTCAGCGTTTTCGATCTCTTCAAAATCGGCATCGGTCCGTCGAGTTCCCACACGGTCGGGCCGATGCGCGCGGCCTTGATGTTCGTGCAGGGACTCGAGCGCGACGGACTCCTCGGCGCCACCGCGGCGCTCAAGGTTGAGCTCTATGGCTCGCTGGGCGCGACGGGCAAAGGCCACGGCACCGACCGCGGCGTGATGCTGGGGCTGCTGGGCGAGGCCCCCGACACGGTCGATCCGACCACGATCGCGGCGCGTCTCGATACGGTGCGCAGCACGCGGCGTCTCGCGCTGCTCGGCAAGCACGAAATCGACTTCACACCGAAGGATCACATCGCGTTTTATCGTCAGGCGTTGTCCGAGCATCCGAACGGGCTCAAGCTGCGCGCGGCCGATTCGGCGGGCACGACCCTGCGCGAATCCACGTACCTCTCGGTGGGCGGTGGCTTCGTCGTGACAGCCGGCGCGCCGAACACGAAGGTGCTCGCCGCTGTCGACCAGCTCCCCCATCCGTTTCGCAGCGGCAACGAATTGCTCGCGCGGTGCACCGCCACGGGCAAGAGCATTGCGCAACTGATGTGGGAGAACGAGCGCGTCTGGCATACCGACGACGAGACGCGAAGCGGGTTGCTGAAAATCTGGGAGGTCATGCAGGCGTGCGTCGCGCGCGGTTGCGGCGTAGGCAACCCCGACGCCGACGGTACGCTGCCCGGTCCTTTCAACGTCAAGCGCCGCGCGCCGCAGCTTTATCGCGACCTGTCCGGCAATCCGGAGCAAGGTTTGCGCGATCCGCTCTCGATGATCGACTGGATCAACCTTTATGCGATCGCGGTCAACGAAGAGAACGCGGCGGGCGGCCGTGTCGTGACCGCGCCGACGAACGGAGCCGCGGGCATCATCCCCGCCGTGCTGCACTATTACACGCGCTTTACGCCCGGCGCCAACGAACAAGGCGTGATCGACTTTTTGATGACGGCGGCGGCCATCGGCATTCTCTACAAACTCAATGCGTCGATTTCGGGCGCGGAAGTCGGATGCCAGGGGGAAGTCGGCGTGGCCTGTTCGATGGCGGCCGGCGCGCTCGCGGCAGTCATGGGCGGCAGCCCGAAACAGGTCGAAAACGCCGCGGAAATCGGCATGGAGCACAACCTCGGGCTCACCTGCGATCCGGTGGGCGGGATGGTGCAGATTCCCTGTATCGAACGGAATGCCATGGCTTCGGTGAAGGCTGTCAACGCGGCGCGCATGGCCTTGCGCGGCGACGGCAGCCACTACGTCTCGCTCGATTCGGTCATCAAGACGATGCGCGAGACCGGCGCCGACATGAAAACGAAGTACAAGGAGACATCGCGCGGCGGGCTCGCGGTCAATATCGTCGAGTGCTGAGGCGCGGCGCTTTCGCCGGATTCGCCGTACGGCGTGCCGATGTTTTCTCGAAGGACGTCCAACCAATCAGGAGGTCGCAGCATCATGGTCAACGCCGCTGACGCCGTTTCCACGACGGGTGCACGTCTCATCGTCGATGCCTTGCTCGCGCAGGGTGTCGATCGCGTTTTCTGCGTACCGGGCGAGAGCTTTCTCGCTGTGCTCGATGTACTTCATGACGAGGATGCGCATATCCGCACGTTCGTTTGCCGGCACGAAGCGGCGGCTGCCAACATGGCCGAGGCGACCGGAAAAATGACGGGGCGGCCCGGCGTGGCTTTCGTGACGCGCGGTCCGGGCGCCACCCATGCATCGATCGGCGTGCATACGGCGTTTCAGGATTCGACGCCGATGATTCTCTTCATCGGCCAATGCGCGCGCGAGCATCTCGATCGCGAAGCGTTCCAGGAGATCGACTATCGACGCATGTTCGGTCAAATGGCGAAGTGGGTCGCGCAAATCGACGACGCGCGGCGCATTCCCGAGTATCTGAGCCACGCGTTTCATGTTGCGTGTTCGGGACGACCGGGGCCGGTCGTGTTGGCGCTGCCCGAGGACATGCTCTCGGACCCTTGCCCGGCCGTGCCGGCGGCGCCCCGGTTTCAGCGTGTCGCCGCGTCGCCGGCGCCGGCGCAAATCGAGCGCGTGCGCGCACTGCTCGAGAACGCGCGGCAGCCCATGCTGATTCTCGGCGGCAGCGGATGGACGGCGGGCGCCTGCGACGACATACGCCGCTTCGCGGAAAACTGGCAATTGCCGGTGGGATGCGCTTTCCGCTATCAGGACCTCTTCGATAATGCGCATGCGAACTATGCAGGCGACGTGGGGCTCGGTATCAATCCGGCGCTCGGGCGGCGCATCGGCGAGGCGGACCTCCTGCTGGCGATCGGCCCGCGGCTCGGCGAAGCGACGACGGGCGGCTATACGCTGCTCGACATTCCGAAAACGAAGCAGACCCTAGTCCATGTGCATCAGGGGGCGGAGGAACTCGGGCGCGTTTATGCGGCCGATCTGCCGATCGTTTCGGGCATGCCTGAGATCGCGGCGGCGCTCGCGGCACTCGAGCCGGGCGCGGCGCCCGCGTGGGCCGGCAGCGCGGAGGACGCGCATCGCGCCTACCTCGAATGGCACCGGCCACGCCCGATGCAGGGCGACGTGCAGCTGGGCGAAATCATGGTGCAACTGCGCGAGCGGCTGCCGGAAGACGCTTTCGTTTCGAACGGCGCGGGCAACTACGCGATCTGGCTGCACCGGCACTTCGCCTATCGGCGCTTCAAGACGCAACTGGCACCGACGAGCGGGGCGATGGGATATGGGGTACCCGCGGCGCTGGCAGCCAAAGCGCTTTATCCCGAGCGGATCGCGGTGGCCCTTGCCGGCGACGGGTGCTTCATGATGGCGGGCCACGAGTTGGCAACGGCCATGCAGTACGGCCTGAATGCGATCTTCATCGTCGTCAACAACGGTCATTACGGCACCATCCGTATGCATCAGGAGCGCCACTATCCTGACCGGCCGCATGGCACGGCGCTGACCAACCCAGACTTCGCTGCCTATGCGCGTTCGTTCGGCGCGCATGGCGAGACGGTCGTCAAGACGGTCGAATTTTTGCCCGCGCTCGAGCGTTCGATCGCCAGCGGCTTGCCGGCGTTGATCGAAATCCGCGTGCCGAAGGAGGTCAGCACGCCGTCCGCCACGCTCGAACAGATTCGGGAACAGGGGCGCAAGGCGCGCGCCGGAGCATGATGCCCCGGTTCGCGCGGGCCGTCGCCGTCCGCGCTGCGCCGCGCGGGGCATCCGGTTCAGACGTCAGTCAATGGCCACGGTAGATTTCGGTATGCGACTCCGACACCTCGGTGGTCCGCGCCGGCTTGAGCCGCTCGCGGGGCTCGATCTCGGATAGCACCGTGTGCCAGGTCTGCTTGGCCATCGCCAATGGCGACGATGCTGCTCCATGTTCTTCAGTACGCTCGGCCGTGCGCTCCGTTGCGCGTCGAACGGCCCGGGTCGATACCGCCGAGGCCAAGTGCTGTTTGGGCGTATGGTTCTTCGCCACTCGCTTCGCCGGTGTCTGCGCCTGCGACTGTGCCTGCGCGGCTTGGCCATGATCCGCGCTGGACGCCGCTGCTGCCGAGGCCGCCGGAGTCCGCTTCACCGCACCCGACCAGACTTCATTCGATTGCCCCGCGGGCGGTGCGTGGGAGCCGCTCGTATCGGTAGGCGATGCGGTCTCCTTGCAGTCCGCACTATCGCCGCCTGCCGCGCAGCCGGGGCGCAGACGAGGATGCGCTTCGTCACCACGCTCGGCTGGCGCCGGGATGACTGCCGGCGTGGCGAGCGGGGCGGGTGCCGCGGATGTCAGGGATGCCGGCGATGGCCCTGCCGGCACGGGCGACGTCTCGGCGTCCGGTGCGACCCGCTGTTCGGCGATACGGGGCGCCTGTGCGGCGGAGGCCGGGCTGGGCGGCAGTGTCCGAGCTTGCGCTTGTGTAGCGGGGGCCTCGGCCGTCCCGGCGGTCGGCCGCGTAGCCGGTGCGACTGTTGCGTGCAACGGGTCGGAGGCGGCCGGCTGTGTCGAGGCGAGCGCTTCCGATTGCGGTGTCGACGGCGCGGGACTTGCCGGAGGGCGTACCGGTGCTGCGACTTGAGCGGACAGCCGATGAGCCGAGACCGATGGCTGCGGCGCAGCCTTTTTCGCGAGCGTGGGCGATACCGGCTTGCGCGGCGCAGCCGCAGCGCTTGCCGCGGCGCGCTTCGCATCGGGCATCGCCGCGGTCCTGTTTGCCGGTTCGCCGCCTGGCGCAACGGCCGCAGGGCGGTTATGCGCAGGCGGGCCGCCGATGGTGCGTTGGGCGTCGGCGGCATTCTCGTGGCGTACGGTATCGAGTTGTTGTCGAAGCAAATCGACGAGCGCCGCCGAAGAGAGCGCCTGCAGAGCCGAGCGTGACGCGGCGTGCGTTGCGGGGGCGTCCTGTTGAGGGGGGGGGCGGTCTGCCTGCGGCCGGTCTTCCTGCGTTTCCTGGGTGCCGCGCGAGGGCGGGTCCGCCGGGGTCGGCCAAAGCATTTGAGCGTTATCGTGCTCGTCGATGGCCACGACAGCGCCAAAGATGGCCGCGAAGCCGAACAGTATCCATGCCACGCTCGCCGACACTCCCCAGCGCCGCGCCCCGTTCGAATCGCCCGAGGTGAGGCGGTGCGGCAGCGCGGCAAGCAGGCGCCGGCGCATCGGTGCGGTGGTGCCGAGCGCGGGGCGCGCGGGTGGCGCCGGCGACGCCGGAGGAGCCGGAGGAGCCGGACGCGTGGCCTTTCGCACGCGCGTTTGCCGCAAGACGGGCTGCCCGCAACGCGGGCAGTGCAGGGCGTCGGAGCCCACGGCTGCGCCGCATCTGACGCAAGGCGCCGGAGCGGCCGACTGTGAGGTGGCTTCCGTCTGCATAAGCTTTCGATGGCGGCGCGCCCGCGCGAACGCGCATGTTTGCTGAGATTGCCGATGTACCGGCGAGCGAACGCGGGGCTCGCATGGGGCGCGGCGGTTCGCCTTCTGTCACTTTAGTCAGAACTATGGGCTCGCCTCAGTGCGAGATCAATTGCCAATGGCCGGCGGATGTTCGCTGTTTAACATTCGACTGAATCTTGTCGACTATTGCAGCCCGGCAGGCATGCGTTATGAACGCGGCCGCGGCGGAACGAATCGCCACGTCAGCAGCACGATGAACGCGAAACCGGCATAGACCACGGTGAAAAACCAGCCGGGGAGATCGTAATAAAGAAGCCTCCCGACCCAGTAGGCGATGAAGCCTTGCGAACTCGGGCCGCTCTCGCGCAGCCACGCCTCCAGCGTGGTCAGCGGGCACGGCACGCCGAGGAGGGCGAGCGCTGCGACGATGCCGATCGATGCGAGGTGAACGAAGCGAAAGCGCGGTTCGCGCACCCAGCGCCAATGGCGTGCGGCACCGCACCAGATCGCCGCGAAGCCGCCCACGATGAAGAGCACGACGCACGCGTGCACGATCAAAACCGTATCGGCGAGCACTGTAGTCATGGACATGTTTGGCGCACGGACCGCAACGCGCCCGGTTTCAGCGACGCCGGTGCGCGCTTCCCGACATCAGTGCAGCAATAACGATGCAAGCGGCGAAGAGCGTTGCCACGACGGCGATGCTATCGCGATAAGCCTGCGCGTGGCGTGCTGCATTCGCCCCCTCGGCCGCGACGGAGAAGAACAGGCCGCCGATCGCCGTCGCGCCGAAGGCCGAGCCGATTTGCAGCATCGATGTGACGATGCTGCCCGCGAGCCCCGCTTTGCCCGGCGGAATTTCGCCGATGACGATGCGCACCACGTTCGGCAGCACCAGACCGTGCCCGGCGCCCGCAACGACCAGGCCCGCGTAAAACAGGCCGCCCGGCACGACCCGCAGCGAGGCGGCCGCTGTCGCGGCGAACCCGAGCGCAAGCGCCGCGAAGCCGGCAGTGAGGACATGATTGCCGATGCGGCGCACGATGGCGGGTGAGCACAGCGGACCGAGAATCGAGCCTGCGCCGAACGGAAAGACCGCCGCGCCGGCGGCGAGCGCGGACCATCCCAGGCCCGACTGCAGATAGATGCCGTAGGTGAGGAAAAAGGCGCTATCGCAATAGAAGCAGAACGCCAGCACGAGCCCGACGGAAAACACAGGATTGCCGAACAAAGCGAGCTCGACGAGCGGGTCGCGCCCGGCGCGATGCGCGCGATACTCCGCCAGCACGAAAGCGGCGAGCGCCGGCACGCTGGCGGCGAGCATCGTCCACGCCCAGAGCGGCCAGCCCGCTTCGCGTCCCTGAGTCAGCGGATAAATGACGAGGGCGAAGAACGCCGATAGCAGCGTGAGACCCAGCCAATCGTTGCCCTCCGTGCGTGCGGCACGGCTTTCGGGAACGAAGCGCCATGCGCCTGCCAGTGCGAGCACGCCTACCGGAAGATTGATGAGAAAGATCGATTGCCATCCGAGCCCGAACGGGTGCAGCGTGACGAGCAGTCCGCCACCGATCTGTCCGGCGACCGATGCGAAGCCATAGACGAAGCCATAGAGACTCATGACCGCCGTCTGCTGCTCTTTCGGAAAGGCGCTGCGGATGGTCGCGAGGATTTGCGGCACGAGCATGGCCGCCGAGGCGCCCTGCATGATGCGCGCCGAGACGAGAAACGCGCCGCTCGGTGCCAGGGCGCATAACAGCGAAGCAACGAGAAAACCTGTCATGCCGCCCATGAAGAGGCGTTTGCGGCCGAAGCGATCGCCAAGCCGCCCACCTGTGACGAGCAGCACCGCAAAGGCGGAGGTGTAGGCCGAGACGATCAATTGAAGCTCGGCACTGCTTGCGCCCAGGCCGCTGCGAATAGCGGGCAATGCAAGATTGACGATGAAGTAATCGAGCGGCGAGAGAAACGCGCCCGTCAGCAGCACGACCAACGCAGCGGCGCTCGATCGCGTGCCATAGGCCGTGTCGCCACGGGAATCGATTTGGGCGGCTGCCTCCTTTCCTGCCGAAGGTGGCGTCGAACGAGTCGTCGTGCGAAGGGAGTCGGATCTGATCATGGTACGAGGCCTCAAAAAAGAGGCGAACGCTCGCATCGAAGGACACATGAGACGCGTTGCGCGCGTTCGCCGTTCGCCATTCGTCGCTTGTCGCGCCGCTCGAGTCAAAAGGGGGGTGGCAGCGCGCCCAGCACCGATTCGAATGCAATGCCGATGGCGAGCAGCCTGCGATCGCTACCGAGCGGACCGTCGATCTCGATGCCGACAGGCAGGCCCGACGGTGTCAGGCCTGCGGGAATCGACAGACCGGGAATGCCGGCGATGCTCGCCGGATCGGTATGGCGCAAGTAGGCGGCCATTTCGTCGATGGGCTCGCCGTTGCCGATCGTGACGACGGCGGAGCCTTCGATGTCGTCGATGTCGACTGCGGGTAGCGGCGTAGTCGGAAAGAGCAGCGCATCGAGGCCCGCCGTATCGAATATCGATGCGTAGCGTCGTTGCAGCTCGGGGCGCAAGACTTGAATCGCATGCGGGTACGCCTCGGCGTAGGTGCCGGCAAGCGTCGCCTCATAGATGCGCCTGACATCGGGGCTCGCAATGCGCTCGGCCAACGCGCCGAGCGTTCGCACCGGGGCGCCGTTTGCGGCGAGCCACGCGGGCACATCGTCGCCGAGCTCGGCAAACGCGATGGGCAGGCTGATGCGCTCGCAAATCGACATGATTTCTGTCAGCTCGACATCGACCAACGTCACACCAGCTTTTTCGAGGCGCTCGCGCGCCGCATGGGCAATCGCTTCGACTGCACTGTCGAGTTGCCGCCAGCAATCGCGCGGCAGGCCGATACGCAAACGCGTGAGCTCGATTGCGGGCAGCGCGGTATCGCCGGTCGCGATGCCGTCGATGAAGGCGAGGTCCGCTGCGGTGCGCGCCATCGGGCCGACCGTATCGCGCGTATGGCTGATCGGCACGACATCGTGTTCGTTGCGGTAGCGACGCTCGGCCCCGCCGTTTCCGACCGAGGGCCGCAAGCCGGCTGTACCGGTGAGTGCCGCGGGAATGCGCGTCGAGCCGCCTGTGTCCGTCCCTAGCCCGGCGGGCACGATGCGCGCGGCGAGCGCCGCGGCCGTGCCGCCGGATGAGCCGCCGGGTATCTTCGAGCGATCGTAGGGGTTGCGAACCGGCCCGGCGTGCGCAGCGAGGTTCGTGCTCGTGATGCCGACAGCCAGCTCGTGCATATTCGCTTTTCCGAGCACGATGGCGCCGGCCTCGACGAGCCGTGTCACGGTCGGCGCGGTGGTGGGTGCGACAAAACCTGCGAGCGCCGGTGTGCCGGCGCAAGTCCGCGTGCCCTTGACGTTGATGTTGGCTTTGACGGCAATCGGCAAGCCGGCGAGCGGGTAGCGCGCGCGCTCGTTGCCGGTGAGGGCGTCGATTCGCGAAGCAGCCGCAATGGCGCTTTCCGTTTCGAGGGTGATGAACGCGTGAAGCGAGCTGTAAGTGTCGGCACGCGCGAGCAGTGCCGTTACATAGTCGACGGCTTTCAGCCGCCCCGATCGTATCGCTTGGACAGCTTGCCGTGCGTCCAATGCCCAGGGTTGCGCGATGGTCGATGAGGTCATGCGGTATCTCCTGATTCGGCGGGTGCTTATTTATGAATGAATGGTCAATAAATAGCGGCGTTGCAGCCGGCCGCGATGTGCATCGAGCGCGAAAAGCTGAATAACGTGTCAGCCAGTAATAGTAGCGGCCCCGAGCTTTGCCTGCGTCGCCGCCGATCACGCGTCGATACCTTGCTTGATATTATGACTATTCAGTCAATATATCAACCGGTGTATCGGACGGCTGCTCAGGTCCCCGCAAACCGACGCCGGTGCTCCGATTGCACGCCCGGGCCGTTGCGAGTAGTCTTCAAACCTGCGTCATTCATTCAACGGCAGCCCCACAACCCGTTTTCCTCATGAAAAGTGCAGCGCGTTCGCGTTTCGCCGTTGGCGGCATCGAGACATCGCTCGATGCTGCGCGCCGCTGCTGTCTCATTGCGTTTCCTCCTCCTGTCGCCTCGCCGCCCCCGTTCGGGCGGGTCGTCGCAGCGCTTGCACCGCCACACACGGCGGTGCTCGGCTAAGCGCCGACACTTCGTTTTCTCCTGCAGACCGGCCGTTCGGCCCGCGTAGCTGCGCCAAAGGGCGCACATGCGGGTGCGCGAGTACGCGCGTGCGGATGCGTGCGCGTGTCCGTCGACGTGTGCCGGTCTGCCAGTTCAACGAATTCGACTGGCAGGTGAACTCATGGCTTGGTTCAAAACCGCTTTGGCGGCCTATGGTGCGACTGCGCTTTTTATTCTGCTGTGGAGCAGTGGCGCCATTTTTGCGGAAATCGGGGTGACGCATGCGAGCGCCTCGACGTTTCTGACGATGCGCTTTGCGCTTGCGACGATCATGCTTGCGCTCATCGGTGCATGGCGGCATCGTTGGTTGCCGGCGCGCGGCACGCGCGTCCATGTCGCCGCCACCGGCGCGCTGATGATGGGCGGCTATTCGATCTGCTACTTCCTTTCGCTCGAGCGAGGACTGACGCCCGGGCTATTGGCGGCCATTCTCGGCGCACAGCCGATTGCCACGCTCGTTGTCACCGAGCGACGTTTTTCGGCGATGCGGATGGCCGGTCTTTTCATGGCGATGCTGGGCCTTGCGTCGATCGTGTTTCGCGGCGCATCGGCGTTGAATCCTTCGACGACCGAAGGACTCGCGCTCGCCCTCGCCGCACTTGCGAGCATTACGGCGGGGGCGATCATGCAAAAGCGCATCGTGCAGGAACCGATGGACGTGCTGCCCTTGCAGAACTTCGTAGGCTTGCTGCTTTCGCTGCCTCTCGGGGTTGCCGAATGGAACGGGTTACGGCTGGACGCACCGCTCGCCGTCTCCGTACTCTGGCTCGGGATTGTCATCTCGGTGCTTGCCCAATTGCTGTTCTATCGGCTCGTGCGCCGCGGCAATCTGGTCAATGTGACCAGCCTTTTCTATCTCGTGCCCGTCATTACGGCGCTGATGGACTACCTGTGCTTCGGCCACGCGCTGCAGCCGAGAGACGTCATCGGAATGATCTTGATTCTCACCGGGCTGGCCCTGACGCTTCGCAACAAGGAGAAGGTGCACAGCGCGCCTCGCGAGATGACGCGTGAGCCGCGCGGCTAGTGTCTCGTGGGTTGAACCGGTTCAGCGCAAGCGGGCGGAATCGGGTGGCCGGATACAATGCGGCAGCGTTGCATCGATCCGAATACATCCGATTCCCTCTATGTCCGAATCCGTCCGGGCCTTTTTACTCGGTCCGCTATTGAAGAGCGTTTCACGCTCGTTTTACCTGACGCTGCGCATTTTGCCCGCCGGTATGCGCGACCCCATTGCGCTCGCCTATCTGCTCGCGCGCGCGGCCGATACGATCGCGGATACATCGCTGATCGACCCGGCGCAGCGGCTCGAGCTCTTGCTTGCATTGCGTGCCAGCGTGAATGGCGCGCCGCCCGACGATGGCTCGCTCGTGCGTCGCCTCAGGGATGACGTGGCGAGCCAGCAAGGGCATGCCGACGAAAAATTGCTGCTCGAATCGCTCGGTGGCGCATTCGACGCCTTGACGCAGTTGGATACGGCAGACCGGGACGCGGTGCGCGAGATCGTGACTACGCTGACGATGGGCATGGAGTTCGATCTGCGCACCTTCCCTGACGAACGTTCGGGCCAGCTCGGCGCGCTCGCGACGCTCGACGATCTGGACCGCTACACCTATCTCGTGGCGGGCTGCGTCGGCGAATTCTGGACCAAAATGACCTACTCGCATCTACCCGGCACGCTCAAAGAGGCGGCCGCGACGATGATCGAGCACGGCGTCCGATTCGGCAAGGCGTTGCAGATGACGAACGTGCTGCGCGATTGCGCGAAGGATGTGCGTATCGGGCGCTGCTACCTGCCTGAGCGGATGCTCGAGCGTTTCGCATTGACGCCGCAAGACTTGCTCGCCCCCGATGCCTCGTCGCGCGCCCGGCCGCTCCTGTTCGAACTGGTCGGCAAGACGCTCGAACTGTACCGCGATGCGCTGGCCTATACGTTCGCGATTCCTGCGCGCTCGGTCCGTTTGCGTCTGGCCTGCATCTGGCCGATTCTGATCGGCCTCGAGACGCTTGCGCTGCTTGTCGACAACGACCGATGGCTCGATCCGGCATGCGTCTCGAAGATCGGCCGTTCGCGCGTGTACGGCATCGTTGCGAAATCGAGCATGGTCGTCATGTCGACACGGACCTTGAACGCTTGGGCGGAACGGCTCATCGGCACGATCGAAGCGCGCATCGGTGGCCGTGTTGGCGGGCAAGCGAGTACCGCTCGATCGTGAAATAATCGCCGAGTCCGCGCGACTGGCGCCTGGAGATGGACCACCATCGGGAAACGCGGACAGTGCCCGTGAAGCGGGTGCATTGCCGCGCGCCTGGGCGTCGTCCTTCTTTCCTTCTCCGAGGAGTGATGCAATGCCCACGTCCAGTTCGTTGCTCGCTTTTGGCCTCGTCGCGCTCGGCATGGCGCTGACGCCCGGCCCGAATATGGTCTATATCGTCTCCCGTTCCATCTGTCAGGGCAGCGCCGCCGGCCTGGTCTCACTGGGCGGCGTCGCACTTGGCTTCGTCTTGTATATGGTTGCCACGGCATGCGGCATTACGGCCTTGCTGATCGCGGTGCCGCTTGCCTACGATCTGCTGCGCTTCGGCGGCGCGCTTTATCTGGGCTACCTTGCATGGCAGGCGCTCAAGCCGGGCGGCCGCTCGCCGTTCCAAGTCCGCGATCTGCCGGCCGATAGTCCGCGCAAGCTCTTCGTCATGGGCTTTTTGACCAACATGCTCAATCCGAAGATTGCGGTGCTCTACCTGTCGTTGCTGCCGCAATTCATCGATCCGCAACACGGCCACTTCCTCGCGCAGTCGCTCGCGCTTGGCTCCCTCCAGATCGTGGCGAGCCTGACTGTCAACTCGGTCGTCGCTCTATCTGCTGGCACCATTGCTCGCTTTTTGGCCGGAAGGCCCCTCTGGCTCGTCGCTCAGCGGTGGCTCATGGGCACGGTACTGGCGGGGCTCGCGGTCAGAATGGCGACGGAAGCGCGGCGCTGAAGGGGGAATCGCTCGAAAATGCGTTTCATGGCATGCCGCTTCGGACGGCGGCTGTAGCGCACGCTGTGTCACCCTAGACTTCGACCGTACTCGTTTTGAATGGTGAGCGATATGGTTGAAGGTCCTGGGAAAATAGGCGGCGGGCTGCCGGAGCCGATCGATGGTGAAGGCGGCGAGGGCGCTGACAAAGCGGGGGGCGATGCCGCGCAGCCTCCGCATGCTGCCAAGCCGAGAGGGTCTATCGATCCGCGCCTTAGCGGCTTACCGGGTGCGGCAGCAAGCGCTTCGACACCGCCGGCATCGTCGTCCGAGGACCCGGGCGACGAGTTTAGGGCCGACTTGGCCTCGTTCCTCGACCGAGCGGGCAAAATCACCACTTTGCGAGTGCTGAACAACGATTGGCTACCGGATCGGCTACGGATCGCATACGAGCAAAGCGAGCAAGTCGACGCGCGTGCCCGCGGCGTCCGCAATCTGGCTGAGGTGAAAGCGGTACTGGCGCTAGAGGGAGTGGGAGGACCACCGCCGCTACCTGAGGTTAACCTTCGCAACGTGATGCCACGCGTGACCGGCGGTCGAGAGATCCCGGGACGCGAGCGCCCGAAACCGCTTTCCACTTTAGCGATGCGAATATCGGCGGACGAGTTTCCCGCTGACGAGCGCTTCCAAGCATCGATGCTCGTTCTGAACGCTATCGGCGCAGTGGAATTCAAGCCTCACCGCGTTGAGCCATTAGCCGAAATGGCCGAAGCGACGTCATCGGTGGAGGATGATGCCGAGCGAACCGATGTATATCGAGCGGTGTTGCGGGCGGCCCAAGGGCTCTGGGAGGAGCATAAGGCAGCGCCCGAGAGCAAGAGCGAGATCGGCTCGGGCGAATACGTCCACATCCTCGCGAGTCTTTCGCTGAATTCCCATGCCATTCGCGTCGAACGGGAGGCCACGCTCGCCGCATTGCGGCATGCGGTCGAAGATGAAGAGCTGACTCCGGAGCAGCGCACGACAGCCTCGAGCGGCCTTGACGATTAAGACGTGCCGGGCTGCCGGTTCGCGCCGGGAACCACCCGGTATCACGTTCAACGAAGCGTCGCCTGATTCGCATCCGGATAATCGAGCTTCGGATACCAGTCGGTGCCGCGCCCGCCCGGCGTCAGATCGAGAATGGTCCAAAGCGGCATCAGATCGGGCGCGCCGCGCGGATCTTGCCCGGGATCGGCCGTCTCGGGCCCCATTTCACCCGCATAGAAGTGATGAACCGTGCCGTTGCGGCGAACGAACACATTGATCGCGGGATTGTCGCCCGTTTCCGGGTCTTCATGTGCGTAGTCGAGATTGAAGGTATTCTCGCCGGACGAGAATAGCCGCAGGTAGCGCCAACCTCTTTCCTTCTTGAATGCGATGAGCCGGTCTATCGGCGATCGCGCGACGACGGTCAACGCGACTCGCTGCTCGATGTCGCGCGCCTCGCCGTCGAGCGCGCTCAGAAATGAGGTACACATCGGACACGGACGCTCGCGCCGTGGGCCGAACATCCAGTTATAGATGACGAGCGTATCGTGCTTGCCGAACATGTCGGACAGCGTTGTCGAGCCGTGCTCGCCTTGAAAGCGATAGTCCTGCGGCACGGCGCCGCCGAGCGGCAACGCGCGGCGCATCGCCGCGACGCGCTCGATCTGGCGCCGCAATTCGATTTCCTGTTCGAGCAGTGCATTGCGGGCTTTGCGGTATGCCTCGCTTTCGCCGGGAAAGCGGTACTTCGATTGAGCAAGGAGTGTGGCGGGCTTCAATGCGGGTGTGGATGTGTCTGCTTGATTCATGGAGCGTCTCCTCAGGAGTGCCGAACGAACGGGGGCGGAGCGCCGGTATCGATGACTCGCCTCGGCATCGGCTCCCCCCTTTTCGACGACGAACGAGCCTCGCCAGAATCGACACATCGCCATGAGTTTTCCGTGTTTGCATTTTTCGCGCCCGCTCGTCACACGAGGCTGGTGGCGCTTACGAAAAGCTGCCGCCGAGCGATGCGCGAATCGGATAAGTGTCGTAGATGATCAGCAGCCGCGCGATGCGACCCGCCTCGTCGAACTCGAATACATCGACACATTCAAAGCGCACGGTCGGCCCGTCCTTGAGCGCCCATTCATAGACGAAATATCCCGTGGCACGTGCGGCGCCCGTCGTGCTGACGCAGACATCGATCGGCGTAATGCTGCTTTGCCCCGACGCCGCCGACAGTTTCTCGAAAAACGGGCGAGGCGACACCCAGCCCAGCAAGGGCGAATACACCTGCGCATCAGACGCGAAGAGCGCGCAAATCGCCGCCGCATCGCCGCGTTCGAGTTGGCTCAGGTACTCGCGTATCCGGCTGGTATAAAGTGATTGCGCGGATGTCATTGCGAATTCCTCCATTCATCCGTTATCAAATACCGCACGCGCGATCTCTATGTGGCTACACGTGGGGCGGCTTCGGGACAGACGATATCGACGCCCAGATGAACCAACAATCGAAAAATTCGCAAACGGGCCATGAGCCGCTTGCATACCCGCTCGCCGAACTGACGCGTCCGTTTCCGACGCTCGCGGGCCTGCAGGTTTTCGTCGCCGTGGCGAGCCTCGGCAGCCTCACGAAAGCCGCGGTTCATCTGTGCCGCACGCAAGGCGCCGTGAGCCGGCAAGTCCAGCAGGTCGAGGCGCACTATGGATGTGCACTGTTCGTTCGCCATGCAGGGGGGCTGACGCTGACGCGCGAAGGCGAGCGCTTGCTCGAAGTCGCGTTGCGCGTGCTCACTGAACTGAGCGATTACGCGCGCACGCGAATCGACGAGATCTCGATCGTGACGTTGAGATTGCCGTCGACTTTTGCCGTGCGGTGGCTCTTGCCGCGCATGGCACAGCTCGAGCGTGCGATGCCTGGCGTTGAACTGCGCATCGCCACGTCATCGGACGACCGCCCGGATTTCGCTCGACAGGATATCGATGCGATGGTCGTGCGGGGCAGGGGCCCATGGAGTGGCATGGAGGCGGTCCAGCTTTTTCCCGAGTCGCTGACGCCGATGTGTGCTCCCGCGATCGCCGCATCGATTCGCTCCGTTGACGACCTGAGACGAACGGTGCTCCTGCATGCCGGGCCGAGTCGCGCGGAGTGGCGTTGTTGGCTCGATGCGATCGGCGGCGCGGGTATCGATGTCACGAAGGGGCCTGTGTTGGATACGCTCGAACTCGCGCTGGCTGCGGCAGCCGACGGCCACGGTGTGGCCATCGGCGATCCGCGCATGGCCCGCGAACGGCTGCGCGAAGGCGTGCTCGTTGCACCGTTCGAGGAAGTCGCGCTGAACGGCGCGTCGTATTTTCTCGTCTACCCGTCGCAAAGCGGCGAGCAGCGGAAGATACGAACGCTCGCCGCCGCGCTGACTACCCTCGCGCGCAACGAAGACGGCCAAGGTTCGATCGCTCAGGCGTGAGCGATGGCGTCATTCGCCGATTGCGCGCGCCGTACCGTCCAGTTCGTGATTGAGCACGCGCTGCTCTTCATCGGACAGGCCGCCGCCGTGCTGCGCGGCCATATCGCGCGCTTCCTGGCGAATGACGTCAAGACGATGGTGCAGGGCGTTGCCTTGGGGAGGTGGGTAATAGCCTCCGTTCACGTGCCAGTCGATGCGGCGGCCGAGATTGTCGATGCGGCTGTTGACCTGACCGAAGCGCTCCAGCGCGACCTCGCGCGGGTTCGGGCGCAGCACCGGTGCGGGTGCCGGTACAACGACCTGGCGCGGCGGCGGTGGCTGATTGACGACGCAGGCGCTCAGCGACGCGATCAATGCGCTGCAAGCGAGCGCGCGAACCATTGTTTTCATCGTTTCGTTATCCCTTGTGATTTGCACGGCAGGGAGCGCCGCGGTCGACGTTCCCCTCCGGGGGATAAACGCGCCAGATGCCCAATGCGATGACAACGATCGGCGCGGTGCCGCGGCGGGTCAAGCCCCCATGCGCTCGAATCGCAGGCGTCGCCCTTCGCGCGCGCTGCGCTCGGCGAGCTCGATGATCGTCATGACATCGACTGCATCTTGCGGCGAGACCGGGAATGGCTCGCCATCGCGAATGGACGCGGCCAGCGCCCGATAGAACTCGGGGTATGCACCGGTGAGCGTCGGCCATTGCCGCTCGATTTCACGCTCGCCTTCGAGCACGCGAAGCGTGGCGGGCGGATTGTCCGCGCCGAAGCCCGCGTCGCCGGGGCGAAGACCCGCTTTCAATTGGTCTTCCTGTGTATCGAGACCGTACTTCACATAGCTGCCGAGCGTGCCGTGAATGGCGAACCGGGGCGGCTCGATCGCGCAAAGCGCGCTCGCATGCAGGACCGCTTCCTTGTCCGGATAGCTGAGCAGCAGATGCACGTAATCGGCTGCGCCCGCGCCATCGCGATGCACCTTGACCGTGGCATAAACCGTTTCAGGCGGCCCGAACAGCACGAGCGCCTGATCGATCAGATGCGGACCGAGATCGAAGAGCAGGCCGCCGCCGCGCGACGCCTGCTCGCGCCAGCGCTCGCGCACCTGCGGGCGAAACCGGTCGAAATGCGATTCATAGTGCGCGACGCGGCCCAGCGTGCCCTTCGCCAATAGCTGACGCACGGTAAGGAAATCGCCGTCCCAGCGGCGATTATGGAAAGGCGCAAAGACGAGATTGCGCTCGTGCGCGAGGCGGGCGAGCGTGACCGCCTCCGCGGCGCTCAGCGTCACGGGTTTATCGACGACCACATGCTTGCCCGCGCGAAGGACCTTCGCCGCCATATCGAAGTGCGTATCGTTGGGCGTGGCGATGACGACACATTCGATGTCGTCGAGTGCGAGCAGCGCGTCCAGGTCCGGGACGGCCCGCGCTTTCGGATAGTCGGCGAGCGCCTTTGCGGGCTGGCTCGTGGCGATGGCGGCGAGGCAGGCGTAAGGTTCGTTCGGTCGCTGCGCGGGCGCGCCGCAGTGTTCGATGACCGGCGCGTGAAACGTCGCGCCGGCGAAGCCGTATCCCATCAAGCCGATCTTTACGGATGTCGTCATCGTAGGGGACCTCTGATTTGTCGTGGATGCCCGTGCTCGTGCGCGTCGCACGCATCGCAACAGGCGGCATGCGGCGCATGGAATTCGGGACGATGAAGCGTGCATTGTGGCACGCGTTGCCCGCCGCTTTGCAAGTGCCCATGCGCAAGCGTCTTGGGGCCAAAGCGATCGTGTGCTGCTCGTGTTAACATCGCGCACTCGCCCTCGATGGCATCGTCCGGAGCGCACGCGTGTGCGCCTTCGCGCGAGCCGCCAAACTGTAAGATCCACCAGAAATGTCCGCAGGATTGAATCCCGCCCAAAGCGAGGCGGTCCGCTATCTCGACGGCCCGTGTCTCGTGCTTGCCGGCGCCGGTAGCGGGAAGACCCGCGTCATCACGCAAAAGATCGCGCACCTGATCGAGGCGAAGGGCTTCGAGCCGCGCCATATCGCCGCCGTCACCTTCACGAACAAGGCGGCCGCGGAGATGCGCGAGCGCGTCGGCAAGCTGCTCGAAGGCAAGACGCTCACGGCGCCGGGCAAGGAAGGGCGCAAGGTGCCCGTGAACCAGTTGACCGTTTGCACGTTTCATTCGCTCGGCGTGCAGATCCTGCGGCAGGAAGCCGAGCATCTCGGCCTGAAGCCGCAGTTCTCGATCATGGATGCGGACGATTGTTTCGCGATGATTCAAGAGCAGGTGGGCTCGACCGACAAAGGCTTCATTCGCAAAGTCCAGACGATCGTCTCGCTCTGGAAAAACGGTCTCGTGACGCCGGAAGAGGCGATGGCCACGGCGTCGAACGAAGACGAGCACCTGGCCGCGATCGTCTATCGCAACTATGTCGCGACGTTGCATGCGTATCAGGCCGTCGATTTCGACGACCTGATTCGCCTGCCGGCCGAACTCTTCGCGAAGAACGAGGCCGTGCGCGAGCGCTGGCAGAACAAGCTGCGTTACCTGCTCATCGACGAATACCAGGACACCAACGCCTGCCAGTACGAACTGCTCAAGCTGCTGGCCGGGCCACGCGCGGCGTTCACGGCCGTGGGCGACGACGATCAGGCGATCTACGGCTGGCGCGGCGCCACGCTCGAGAACCTCGCACAGCTCGGCAAGGATTTTCCGAAGCTGCATGTCATCAAGCTCGAGCAGAACTATCGTTCGACGGTGCGCATTCTGACCGCGGCGAACAACGTCATCGCGAACAATCCGAAGCTCTTCGAGAAGAAGCTGTGGTCCGAGCACGGTATGGGCGACTCCATCACCGTGACGGCTTGCAACGATGAGGAGCATGAGGCCGAATCGGTCGTCTTCCGGCTGTCGGCCCACAAGTTCGAGCGGCGCGCGCAGTTTCGCGATTACGCCATTCTTTATCGCGGCAATTTCCAGGCGCGCATCTTCGAACAGGTTTTGCGGCGCGAGCGGATTCCTTACGTGCTCTCCGGCGGGCAATCGTTTTTCGACAAGGCCGAGATCAAGGACATCTGCGCCTACTTGCGCCTGATCGCCAATCCGGACGACGACCCCGCCTTCATTCGCGCCGTGACGACGCCGCGGCGCGGGATCGGCAACACCACCTTGGAAGCGCTGGGCTCGTTCGCAGGACAAGCGAAGGTGTCGTTGTTCGAGGCTGTTTATATGGGCGGAATCGAGGCGCGCTTATCGGCACGGCAAGTCGAGCCGTTGCGCGTTTTTTGCGATTTCATGCAGCGCATCGCCGAGCGTGCGACCCACGATGCCGCCACGACCCTGCTCGACGACCTCATGGAGGCGATCCATTACGAGGCGTATCTCTACGACACGTTCGACGAGCGTCAGGCGCAATCGAAATGGCAAAACGTCCTTGAATTTCTCGAATGGCTCAAGCGCAAAGGTACGAAGCCCGAGGTGGAGGAGCCGGAAGACGGTGACGCGACCGGCTACGACAATGCCGATGGGCTTGCCGATACGGGCAAGAACCTGCTGGGTTTGATTCAAACCGTCGCGCTGATGTCGATGCTGGACGGCAAGGAAGAAGACCCGGACGCCGTGCGCTTGTCGACCGTGCATGCGTCGAAGGGGCTGGAGTATCCGCACGTGTTTCTCGTCGGGGTCGAGGAAGGAATCATGCCCCACCGGGGTAATGCCGAGGACGATGAGATCGATGACGCGCGCATCGAGGAAGAACGGCGGCTCATGTATGTCGCCATCACGCGTGCGCAGCGCAGCCTGCATTTGAATTGGTGCAAGAAGCGCAAGCGCGCGAGAGAGACCGTGGTGTGCGAGCTGTCGCGATTCATCGCCGAAATGGGGCTCGACGAGGCGCCGCCACCGACCGCCGAGGAGGCGCCGATGTCGCCGAAGGATCGCTTGGCCAGCCTCAAGGCGCTGCTGCAGAAGGGGTGATGCGCGCGAAACCGCGCGGCGGGCTTCGCGCGCGCATCGATCGATTTCGCTTCGACCGATGCGCTTGATTGCCTCTGGTTCCCTACTGGATGAGCGGGCTATTTGGCGGCATTGACCATATAGTCGACGGCCGCTTTGACCTCGGCATCCGGTGCGTTCGAGCCGCCTTTCGGGGGCATCGCGCCTTTGCCGTGAAGTGCGTAGTTGTAGATCGTGTCCATCGGATCTTTCAGGCGCGGCGCCCATGCCGCCTTGTCGCCGAACTTCGGTGCATTGAGCACGCCGGCGGCGTGGCAGGCCTGGCAAACCTTTTCGTAGAGCGCCTTGCCGGCCTGCGCGGTGTCCGCGCTTGCCGTGGCCGCGGCAGGCGCGGCGGCGGGAGCCGTGGCGTTCGTCGATGCCGAAGCGGGGACTCCGCCCGTCTGAGCGGTCGGCATCGAGGCAGCCGTTGCCGCGGTTTGCTCGCTGGCGGCTGCCGTCGGGTTGGCCGATTCCGCTGCGGTGGGGCTTGCCGGCGCGGCGGCCGTTGCGGCTGCGCTCGAGCTTGCGCCTTGAACGGGTGCCGGTGGCTCCGGGAAGTTTGCGCCGCCGTGATCGGCCATATAGACGACTGCGCGTGCGATTTCGTAATCGCTGTAATCGTCCGGCGTCGTGCCGCCGCGCGCGGGCATGGCGCCTTTGCCGGTCAAGGCAGTGTGCAGCAGGGTGTCGAAGCCTTGGGCGATTCGGGGCGCCCAGGCGCTGCTGTCGCCGAATTTCGGTGCGCCTGCGGCGCCGGTGGCGTGACAGGTCGAGCAGACGGCCTTGAACACTTCTTCGCCGGTCTTGAAGACGTGGGGCGCGTTCGCGTCTCGTACGGTGACTTGTGCGAGGGGCGCGATGCGTTTTGCTACGGCGGAATCTTTGGCTTCGTCGGTGCCGGCGCCGGTGCGCACCGTCTGGTTGACGTTGTAGGCCAGGAGCCAGATGACGACGATGGGAATGGCGAATGCGGCGATGACTGCTGCAATCAGTTGCCCGGGGGTTTTGATCGGGGCTCCGTGTGGTGCTTCGCTCATGCTTGACTCGTCTCCCGGTGGGTATTGTTGGTGAGCGGTACAGCGTGACGGCAACGGCTTGACGGCAACAACTTAATTCATTCAGTCAAACACGGCGATTATAGACGGAAGGTTTTCGCGGCGGCCAGACGCGTGCAGGAATGCGGCCGGCCGCGTTTACCCGTAATTGGGGTGGGAAGGGACGCTTTTCGGGCGGGGACGCTTAACGGGGAAGGAGTCGCCCGGGGGCGTGCGGTGGACGTCTCGCGTGAAACCGGGTATGCTCTCGGTCTCGCTCGGCGCTGCGCCCTCCCGGTCGCGGCGCCTTCGTGTTCAAGCGAAGCGCCCGTAGCTCAATGGATAGAGTACTGCCCTCCGAAGGCAGGGGTTGCTGGTTCGATCCCAGCCGGGCGCGCCAAA